>PLXB01000464.1 GCA_003151215.1 Ignavibacteriota bacterium | reverse complement strand
ACTATATTCGGACCGAGCGATTGCAAACCTGGTAGTTCTCTTTATAACTCTGCAGAGCAAGTAGGAAAATTGCTCGGGGAAAACGGTTTTGGGATTGTGAACGGCGGGTACGAAGGAGTGATGGAAGCTGTTTCAAAGAGTGCTCGGTCGGCGCAAGGAAGTGTGATTGCTGTCACGGCAGAAGTATATTTCGGTCGGGGCAGAGAGGCAAATGAGTATATCACGAAAGAAGTTAAAGTCAAAAGTGCAAACGATCGCTTGATGGAACTTCTTGATCTTGCTGATGCGTATATTGCCTGTGGCATATCACCCGACACATTGATCGAAGTTGCAACGGCATGGGATTATATGCTCGAGCACTTTATGGAGGACAAACCGCTTATCCTTCTTGGAAAAGAATGGAGAGATATTTGTACGATACTTTTTGCTCAGGATTCATACAAAGGGAAGGAGCATTTAGTGACGTTCGTGACAACTGCAGAAGAAGCACTTGAACAATTGATCATAAAATTCGGCAGGCAGGAAAAACTGCCGGAGTTAGAGATCCTTTAACACTAAATAATGGAATTAAAAAAGAAACATTCTATTCATGCACGTCGTGAAGTTGTCCCAAGCTATGTCGTCGGACGCCGGGCTGCACTCGAGTTTTTGCGGGAGGAGGAAGGCCGCGATAAGATCGAGAAGCTCTATATAGCCCATGGTTCGCAGGGACCTGCGATAGCGGAAATTTTGCATCTTGTCAGAACAAATAAAGTGTCTCATGGTGAGATCGACCGCAGAAAATTTCAGGATCTCGAATCAAGAGAGGCAGGCGGAGTTGATACCCAAGGCGTTATGATCTTATTAAAGGCACAGAATTATGCTGAGATAGAAGATGTGCTCGGTGAAAAAAGATCGAAAACCACATCTCCGCTTTTCATCGCTCTTGATGGGATCGAAGATCCGCATAATATGGGAGCAATTATTCGTACGGCAGAAGCTGCGGGGGCAGATGCTGTTCTCATACCGAAGCGAGGAGCTGTCCTGACTCCGGCAGTCTATAAGGCAAGTGCCGGAGCAGCCACTCATATTCCTATCATTAAATATGGTAATCTTGCCGAAACCTTATCACGTCTCCAAAAGGAATTCGCCTTTCTCTGCTATGGGCTGGCAGGAGAGGCTGAGAAAACGATCTTTGAAGCCAACTATTCCGGCTCCTTATGCCTGATCATCGGAAGCGAAGATAAGGGATTGCATCAACTTACGCGCAAACGGTGCAATGAACTCATTACGATCCCTCTCTACGGAAAAACAGAATCGCTCAATGCAAGCGTTGCCGCCGCAGTAGCAATCTTTGAAGTCATTCGACAACGGAAAAACTGATGAATTTTCTTAAATCTGCCCGTGTTGCAAAAATCAATTTCATCACTAAATTATATCCCCATGAAAGCACTTAAGATCATTCTTTATATTGTTATCGGGTTAGTTATCGTTGTCTTCGGGCTCTCATTTATTGCAAAGACGAAAATGCATGCCGAACGCAATATTTTTATCAAAGCTCCGAAAGAAGTTGTCTTCGCGGACGTAAAGANNCAAATTCGCAAAAATGGTCGCCATGGAGAGAAAAGGATACGAATGCAAAAATATTGATCACCGGCAATGATGGGACAGTCGGTGCGAAATTCTCCTGGGATGGGAATAAGGATATGGGACAGGGCGAACAGACAATTACCAAAATTGAAGATGGCAGGTCTGTTGAAAGCGATCTTCATTTCATTAAACCTTTCGATGGACATGCCTCGAGTTACATCAGGCTTGAGGATAGCGTTGGTGGAGTTAAGGTTGTTTGGGGCTTTAATAGCGAGATCTCCCGCCCATTTAACGTCATGGGGCTATTCATGAATATGGATAAAGATATCGGAGATGAATATAATCGCGGGCTCGATAAACTCAAAGCACTTGCCGAAAAAGAAGCAACACGCGAAACATCAAATACCTTTATGATCAATGAGATCACTATGGGGCCGAAAACCTACGTTGGGATGAAGAAGACGATGACCTTCGATAAAATCACTCCGTTTTTTGCCGAAAATTTTCCGAAGATTTTTAGCGATATCAAAAAGGCAGGGTTTCAAGCCTCAGAACCCGTATCCGGATTATATTATACATTCGATGATAAAACGATGACAACTGAAGTTGCTGCAGTCGTTCCGGTTATTGGAGCCAAAGGCAAGATTGGCAACTGTGAGATATTCAGCCTTAAAGGAGGTAAAGCGGTGGAAATGGATTTTTACGGAGATTACAAGAATCTCGGCAGTGGGCATAACAAGATCAAGGCATACATAGCCGATAAGAATCTCAAATTCAATCGTCCAGTCCTTGAAGAATATATCACAGATCCGATGACAGGAAAGGATCCTTCGAAATGGCTGACAAAGATCTATTATTTTGTAGAATAGCTGCCTTGTCCTAACCGGGTAGATACATGCTAGTGCCTGTTCAACCGGATATAGAATATATTTCAGAATGCTAAATCTTCGATCCCCTATTTTTCTTATTTGATGACCGTTGTTTCCGTCTTCGAAGAAGAACGGCTGAGCATTACGACAATCAGAATAAGCACAAGAACTCCGACCGCTATGACGATCATCCCGGTAGTCTGATCCATGCCAAGAATGGTATAGTTTGTCGTTTTCGTTGAAGTTGAGGAGGTATGAGATTCAACGACGCTCACGCTATCGGCAAAAAGCAAGCGTGTCTGTGCAATAAGTGCCACAAAAGATAATATAAGAACCTTAACTGTGTTACGCATTGATATAGTTTAGTTAGTTAGTGAATAGAATTTAATCGAGAATATTTAATCCTCGGCTTTTATATGATCATATTTATTATGCAATTCCCTCAAGTTCGATCGAACAGAGTCCATAGATTGATCAAATTGTTTCTTGAACTGCAGCCAAGAATCCTGACCGTCCGCCTTAAAAGATTCGAGTCGAGCCTGAAGATCGACGTTTTCACGTTCCAAAACTTGTTCAGCACTATCGAGTGAAGCCCTGAGCTTTGCATTCACTTTTCTTAGAGTGGACTTCAAAGATTCTANNTCGCGGTTAGCAGTAATCAATTTCTCAGAATTCGTTTTATAGACGGGGTATTCAGTAATATAGTTACTCGTCGTTGATGCAGCAACCTGAACATTTTTTTGTGTATCTTGTGTGTTCTCGGTTTTTTGATCCTGATTTTTCTGGCAACCGGAAAAATTCAGGTCGATCACTGCTGAGAATAGTAACACAAAACAAATAAAGATTGTCTGACACAAGAAAGAGTATCGAATGCTCATAACAGTATTTCTTAATTATTAAGAGGGGGAGTCTTTTCAAAGGGGGAGATCTGGGAAGTGGATTGAACTCAACCACAAACTTACCTAATACATTACAAATAAATGTTACATTTTCTTTCGCAATATATTACATGTTTTTCAGAACTATCCTGCACAAGACAATGGTCCATTGATAAGGTGACTGGGTATATTAATCCGAACCCATTGTCTGCATTTTTACGTTCTTAAGGTTGCTTAAACTTCATTAATTCACAGATATATGGCAACAAAAAGCTTAAATAAGGTCACTTTAATCGGTCATGCCGGTAAAGATCCTGAAATTCGTTATACCAATAATGGAAAAGCCGTTGCATCGTTTAGTTTGGCAACCAGTGAATCCTGGAAAGATCAAAGCGGAACCATTCAGGAAAGAACAACCTGGCATAACATCATCGCATGGGAACGTGTGGCTGAGATTTTTGGACAGTATGTAAAAAAAGGGTCAAAGCTATATATAGAAGGTCGCATCCAGAATCGTTCTTACGACGATAAAGAAGGTGTTAAAAAGTATATTTCGGAGATTGTCGTTACAGATTTTATTTTTTTAGACAGTAAGGGCGGCGACCGGGGTGGAAGCTCCGAAAATGGCGAAAGATCTTACAGTGCTCCCCATCCCCAACATGCTACCGAGCCGATGGTCTCGGTAACGAATGACTTCGATCAGAGTATCCCTGACGCTGATCTCCCTTTTTAAATAGTTAGGACATCTATAGTGCAAGATAATGCAAATACCGATCTTAAGGTAGGATTAACCGTTCTTGTAGGTTTGGCGTTGCTGCTTGCCGGAATATTCTGGGCCAAGGGAAATCCTTTTGGCCGGACACATAACACACTTCATGCAACATTCCCGACAGCAGGAGGTATAGAGAAAGGTGACCCGGTCTTTATTCGCGGCATTGAGCACGGAAAAGTTATAGAAATTAATTCTCCCCCAGGTCAAGACGTCGATATCACGATGGATATTGACCAGCCTCTCCGTCTCCATAAAGATGCAACTGCCATGATCATGATGCTCGAACTGATGAGCGGAAAAAAAATCGAGATCGTTGAAGGTAAAGATTCAGGAATCTTTGATCCCACAAAAGAAAAGCTTCAGGGTACATTTCCCGGCGATATCAGCACTCTCGTTGCTTTACTCAGCTCGCTCTCAGGGAGCCTTCCTTCCATCGTCCGAAACATGGATACTGTGCTTGGTAATCTTACCGATTTCTTTGGCAATGGGAAGTTCAAACAGAAAGCCTACAATGCCATAGATGATGCCGATCAAACCCTGAATGATCTCCGTACCGTCCTCTCTGAAAATCGCGAGTCTCTTAAAAATACGATAAGCCAAGCCGACGTATTGACACGCGAATTGAACAGCACGATTGTTACTATGCGGCCCGGCGCTCAAGCCTTATTGGATTCTATGCGTACATTCATTCGCGGCGCAGGGAGAACTCTCTCCGGAGCAGATACGCTTCTTGGCAGCCTTAATGATATGATGGCTGCTGCTAAGGATAAAAAATCTCTCCTTTACAGGCTAACAAATGATAAAGAAATGGGAAACAGATTCGATTCGCTTTTGATCAATGGACATAAATTGATCGAGCAAATTCGTCTGCAGGGAGTCGATGCCAACATTCGGTTCTTCAACAGTACCACTCCTATCAAGTAATCNNTCTCGGTTCGCATACTGCAGACAGGCTGTTACAAGATGGCCATAACGTGCGTGCCATTGTACGTCCCTCGTCTAACTTGCGCTGGATTAAAGGAAAAGATATAGAAACCATTAGTGGAAATCTTGAAAACCCCGAATCACTGAAGGATGTATTGCGTGGTATTGAAGGAGTTATTCACGTTGCAGGTGTAACTGCAGCAAAAACAAAAAAGGAATTCTACCGGCACAACCAACTAGCAACACGCGGCTTGCTCGAAGCGACCAAACTTTATGGCAAAATGGTCAACCGCTTTGTCCTCATTTCATCTCAGACTGCCGGAGGTCCTTCAATGGACGGTAACCCGGTCACAGAAGAAACGCCGCCTCATCCAATTACGACATACGGTAAATCTAAACTCGCCGCTGAGGTGGAAAGCCGGCAGTACCGAGAAGATTTTCCTGTGACGATCCTTCGCTTGCCGGCGATCTACGGACCGCGAGATACAGCCATACTTTCGTTCTTTCAAACGGTCAATAAAGNNTTCAGGAAAAATTTGTTAATCTTGTCCATGTCTATGATATTGCGCGCGGCATTGAACTCGGGCTTACTAAATCCGAAGCGAAAAACCGTACCTTTTATATCGGAAGTCAAAGGCAATATGGATGGCGCGAATTGTCGAATCTCGCATCTGAGATTATCGGCAAAAGAGGAATTTTCATTCCTATCCCTCATTTCGTAGTTTCAACTATTGCCGGACTTTCGGAATTCGCATCGCTTTTCAAGAAAAAACCAAGCGTCTTAAATTGGGAAAAGCGGCTGGATATGACACAGCTTAATTGGATTTGCAGCATCGAAAGAGCACATAAAGAATTAGGATATAAGCCGCAGGTTGGGATCAAAGAAGGGTTCGAAGAAACGATCGGCTGGTATAAAACACAGAAGTGGCTTTGAAATCTCAACTAGTTGCGCAATGATTCTCTATAAGAAGATTTGAAGTGTCGGTTTTAAAAACGACAGCAATCTTCGCAAGGTTATCAACACTTACATTTTCTAATCCACGTTCCAAACGCCCGATATAATCATGATGAAGTCCCGTTTCGATGCCGAGTTTTTGCTGAGACCACTCGAGCTTATGCCGGTAGCAGCGGACGTTATCACCTATGATTTGGCGGATGTTCAATTTTCAAATATACGCATTGTGTGGATGAAACAGTACGGTGTATACGTATCATTGCACCTATTCCCGTTGTATACAACGGGAAATTTAGAAAATGACGATAACTTATTGAAAAAATTGGCTCTTAACTCCAAGATAATTAATCAATAACTCTGAGCAGTATTGAGAATAAACTGATTTTCGAAACAATCCCCCATTTTTTGACTCATTCTGAAGCGTAACTATCGATATAGAGTATGCGTTTAAACTTTTGATGAGTAAGTACCATCGAATATAAAGAAAGACAGGGTTTGCATCAATAGGTAAAATGAACGAAGGAAATAGCCAAAGTAGAAGAACATTTCTCGGCAAAACATTAGCAGCAGTTGCCATTGCTGTTATGAATCCTTTTACTCTCCTCTTAAAACCGAAGGATGTTCTGGCTTCTAACGGCAATCAGACTCTCGGACTTTACGTGATTAACCTTTCGGATTATCCAGCTTTGAGCAAGGTCAATGGATCGGTTGCCATAACGATTCCGCATACGCAATACACTTATCCCGGTGATATTATTTTACCATTTCGGTTTATCTTGACAAGAGATTCTGCTACCAGTTTCGTAGCAGAAGAAGGTTATTGTACTCATCAGCAAACTGCGTTAGACCCCTATAACGGCACTCTTATTAAATGTCCGAATCCCGATCCCGGGCACGGTTCGGAATTTGCTTTGGATGGCTCAGTCCTTCGGTCCCCTGCCCGAAGAAATCTTACCCTATACACCACTGCCTATGATGCAGTAAGTAACACCGTCACTATTGACGTTGCCAATCTAGGTGCAGGCGATGAGAATGTTCCGGCAACTGCTCCGGAGTTATTCCAAAATTTCCCGAATCCCGTAAGGTCCGGTACGACGATCCGCTTCAAACTTGGTTATTATTCAAAAATTACCCTGACTGTTACCGACGCTCTCGGGCATATTATTGCCGTTCTGACAGATGGAGAACTCCCTGCCGGAGAGTACTACTTCGATTTCGATGCTACGATCTGGTCTTCCGGTACGTATTTTTATCATCTGAACGCCGGAGGAGAGATTCAGTCGAAGCAAATGATAGTGGTGAAATAAGTATATTGTCTTGAGATACTTATAATGGATCGGGTCACTAAAAAACTTATTCTCGGAAGAGGTGTTGTTATAGTATTGTAAAGTATGAAATTATTTTGATCCGGTTGATAAAGCTCTCTTTTATATTTGGATTGATATTCTTTTTCACAGGCACTTCTTCTGCACATAATGGAAGTGTTTGCAGGCGCGCTTTTATAACAAACGGAAAACCTGTTCTCTGGCCCGATGCTCCACGACGCCCATTCGATGTACTGAAGTACCAGCTCACCCTCGACTGGCAAAAAATGTTTGAAACAAAGTCGCCGGCCTTCACAGGAATCAATATAATAACGGTACAGCTTACTGAGCAAACACCTTTGATCGAACTTGATGCATCATATATGTATATCGATAGTATCAGTATCAATGGCTCTCCTCTTCGTATCGTCCCCCAGCCCGATACGAATGAAAAGCTTTTTATTCCAATTCCACTCTCCTTGCAATCGTCCGGCCAACTATTGGTGATCGACATAGGTTATAACAGAAATTCTGTCAAGGATACAGGGATATACTTCTACCCGAAGGGTACATACGATGCATACCAAAAAACTTCAACCACAGAAGATCTTGCTTATACAATGAGCGAACCGATCGATGCACATTACTGGATGCCTTGTATGGATCTTCCTTACGATAAAGCCGAATCCGAGATCAGCATCATAGTGCCTAATGGCATCGAAGCCGCATCAAACGGCACATTAGTAAGCAAACAATCCTATTCGCCAACTTCAACGATCTGGCATTGGAAGAGTGATGAACCTATCGCAACATATCTTATGGTCGCCGATGCAAGTCCATTCATTCACTGGAGCGAAACACATAACAGAACTAATGCGCCTGGCGATACAGTCCACCTTGATTTTTATGCGTGGCCATCGGATTACTATCAAGATTCTATTATCGACCACAGCGCTTATAATGCAACATTCTTTCTTAAGAACACCTCTCAGATCATGTCGTGGTTTGAAGCAAAATATGGCGCCTTTCCATTCGTGAAATACGGACAGGTTCCTGTACAGCCGTTTATTTTTGGCGGTATGGAGCATCAAACCCTGACAACAATCCATCGCGGCTGGCTCAAGGGGTACGATGAAGAAGGGATTGCTCACGAAATGTCTCATCAATGGTTTGGTGATAAAACGACATGTGAAACATTCAAAGACATTTGGCTCAATGAAGGCTTTGCAACGTTTAGCGAAGCCATATATACGGAGTCCTGGGGCGGGAATATATGGTATATGAATACTATCCGCTCCAAAGCGGCAGGATATTTTTATGATACGCTCAATAATAAACTTCCAACGTATGATCCTCCGGCAGACGATCTATTTAATTATGCACTCACGTATTGCAAAGGTGGATGTGTACTGCACATGCTGCGGCGTATGGTAAATAATGACACCCTGTTCTTTAATTCGTTACGCGATTATTCCAATGCCTTTGCATTTACAACTGCCAATACCGCACAGTTCAGGGATTATATCGGTCAGCGGCTTGGCTTGGACCTCTATGAATATTTCGATCAGTGGATATTCGGTCCTCAGCATCCACAATACGATATTAAGTGGGGACAAAGCAAGGATAACACTCTTTATATACGCATGAATCAGACTCAGACGGAGACTATTCGCGATCATTTTACTATGCCCGTTAATTTTTTTGTTTTTCACGGTTCGGCTACCGATACAATTCGTTTTGAGAATGATCTTCGTTCACAAGAATTCCAAAAAAGTCTGAATTACACGGTGGATTCTTTAAAGTTCGATGACGACGCCCTTATACTTTCAACCTATATCACTGCAAGCGGGGATACCGTCAATATTTCTCCTATTGTCCGTTCAACCCTTTTGCCTATTTCACCTGAACTCGCTGTGAGATCAGCATCTCAACTCTCTTTCCTCTTTACTGTTTACCCGGAAGACGGAGAACTTCTTTGCAAATTTAATGCACCGGTTTCCGGAGGAACGATAGAACTTTATAATTCGGTAGGGATGAAAATTTTGGGTATGCCTGTCATTCCCGGGGAAAATCTCATAAAATTAAATACTCACAATCTTTCTTCAGGAATTTATTTCGTCAGGTATACCAATAGCAGCACAAACGAATTACACAGTGTGAATTTTCTGAGATAAAGCGGTTAATGAATAATAATAATGGNNGAAGTTCTCATGCGCAGCATATAACTTCCGATTGCAAATGAGGCGGTATTGATACGGAGCATATGCTCACCCTTTTGATACAATTTCTCTTCGCATATATTCCCAACAATCTTCCCTATTGCATCGACAAGTTCGACCGTCACAGAGATATCCCGGGGTAATGATATTTCGGCTTCGACTTCGCCACTTGAATTAGGGTTCGGATGCACGAAAAGAAATCCGGGCATTTTGTCATTTAACATAAAAGCAGAAAGAGTGCTATCCCCGCATTGCGGATCAACGGTAAACTCCGCTGTTTGAATTGAACAGAGCGGTGTGGGACTATTTGTTGAGATCGAAAAAGAATCCAATTGAATCAAGGACGATAAATTTCGTGAAAGTGTCACTTCCATCTTCAAAAAAATCAGCGGCAAGCTCAGGTTGGAATCCTGCGTAATAATATCCGTAAGATCAACCGTATATAAGGCTCCATGAGCCTCAGGGTTTCCTGTCGTCACTATCGAATGCAAACTCAGTGTTCCTTTCACATCAAAAGCAGGGATTGAAGGTGAAAGAATATCTCCGTCATAAGAAAGGTGAATAGCATAATGCTTCAAAGCAAAACTGTCTTGAGTCGGAAGAAGGTATATGGGGATACTGACGACTCCGCCAACTTTCGTTTTTGGCGGGTCTACCAAATATGGCTCAGGAGCCTTCGAATGCTTTGCAGTAAGAATGATAACCGTATCTATTTTACGTCCGAAAGAATGTGCGACAATACGCAGGGTCGTCTGACGGGTAATATTCGAATCCGTTTGAAAAAATATGGGAATACCGATAGAAGAGAATTTCGCAAGTGAAAGATTCTTTTGCAGCGTATCGATTCTCAATTCAGGATATTTCGGCATGAAGATCACTGAGTCAATTATCAGCTCATTACAATTCAAATTTGAAAGAGCGATATAACGCCGTAAGGATTGACAATATCTCGTTTCCATAGAGAGAGAATCATCCATTAAAGCCATCAGCGGACCTGCAGTCGTAGAGTGAGTGGCAATGAGGTTCAGTATAGTATCGATCTGCTGCTTATTCGAATGAGCATGAATATGAATCGTTGTATTGCGAGTGAGATCGGAATCGCATTGAAAAAGAATCGGTATTTCCAACGATGAATCCGTCA
This sequence comes from Ignavibacteriota bacterium, assembly GCA_003151215.1. Next base: position 860 of record PLXB01000464.1, on the reverse strand, counting down.
TGATAGAGAATTTATTCTTTACTGTGTCCAAAGTGAATTCACTGTAAAGATCCGGAGAGATAACCATACTATCAATAATGAGAGAATCACAGTTGTTATTGGTTATTTTAAAATAGCCTTGTGCCGGTTTGCAAGTATCCGAAATTGATAATGGATCATTGACCAGAGCTAAAAGCGGTAAGATAAAATTCGTGTGCTTTGCGATCACGATGATCGTTGTATCGAAGGCAATACCATTATAATGACCATGAATATGGATCGTCGTAGTACGAACGACATTTGAATCACTTTGGAATAAGACAGGAAGACCGGCAGTTAAATTTGAAAAAAGATCAAAACTATGAATCAACGTATCAAGAGAAAATTCATGATAAACATCCGGTGAAAAATTTAAACTATCGAAGATAAAAATAACGCAATTGAGGTTCGTCAAATTGATGTAACCTCTTGCCGGAGCACAGGCACCGGATATAAAGAGCGTGTCCTCCTCCAAAGAAAGCAGCTTTCCATTCGCCGGCCCGGCAAGTGTACCATCGCCGCCCTCAGTCGTTTTCCATACTCCTCCGCTATTGTCGAATGCATAGACCACTTCTCCCCTGCAGCCCGTTACAACAAAACGAGTATCGCGATTATGCGTGGGGCCCCCGACCTTTTTCCATGAAACACCAAGGTCATCAGAGCGGTAAAGTCCTAACAATTGATTCCCTACTGTTTGCGCATACAGAGTATTTCCAACTCCTGCAATATGCCCCGTAAATCGTGGTGCATTCGGACCGGGAAAGCGATAAATCACGCTCCAGGTTCGTCCACCATCCGTTGAACGATAGAAATCATCATTTTCAGCGGCCTGATCACCCTCC
>PLXB01000048.1 GCA_003151215.1 Ignavibacteriota bacterium | reverse complement strand
ATATTTATTCGTTTCCAAAGCAGCGGCGATGAGGTTTAAGAATTTGCCGCAAGTCAATAAACTACAAAAACGTATCGGAGAGTGGCATGACCTCTTGATTGCAGTACGAACTGCAAAAGATATTGTAAAAGAAAGGAGCAGAAAAGAAACATTTCTTGGTAGCTTAAAAAAAGAAGAGAAAAAATTTAAAAAGAAAGCAGTGCAGGAAATAAAATCAGGAGTGATGGTAGGATCGAAGACTAATCCAAAATAATTTTCACCATCCGCCATTCGCTATCGTCCCTAAGAATGCCAAAATACACCCCTCTTATAACTGGCTTAGGAATAACCTGAAAATAATGGGCATTGTTCGAAGACTTGCCTATTCTCTCTTCCATTTCTGTAACTTTCTATCTTAATCCGTGTTATTTTTGCCTGCAATCTATTTCATCATCTATTACTATAAGCTTATGAAACGTTCTCTTCTTCTTATTCTCTTCACAATCTTCAGTATGCTGACTGCTGATGTATCATTTGCACAGACAGATACAATACTCACAAGAATAGTTTATACAAACAGCGACCGGCTGGCTATTCTTGCCAAGACCGTCGGCGTCAATAAAGTTGATACGCTTTTTCAGACCGCTACTGACGCCAGAGGCAACACTGTTACCGTAAAAAATCTTGCCATACTTGCTTCGACCAAAGATGGAAAATCCCTGCTGATCGGAGCAAAAATGATCTACAACACGACCGTTCAATCGGTCGATAGTCTTTGGGCAATTGCACGCATCGACTCACCTTTTGCAAATATCGGGGGAAAGATCAATACCGTTGCCGGAACAATCGGCGGAGCAAAAATTTTGAAGCACTTTGGTTTCGATGAAGTGCAGTCTATACTTGATTTCTCTGCCGATAAGATGATGCCGCTGGGAGAATTGACTCCGGATGAACAACAATGGTACGTCACGCTTAATAAATCTGCTCCGGGTAACGGCGCTCAATGGTTTTTCCATGGTAATTTAAGCGGAGCAGGAACTACTGATTCCGTATTAGTCAGTCAGGTAAATTCTGCTGCTGCGGCGCTTGATGATTACCATATGTCTAATCTTGCAGTTTCAGATAACGGATCGATCATGCTTGCTATGGTATTCGATCAGATCCTGACGAATTCGCCTCGTCTGCAATTATTTCAATGGACTCCGGGCGCTCCGGCTGGAACCGTCGGTTTTCAGGCAGATGTCATTACTTCACTTCCGAATTTCAGGCCCTTCGGTAATACCGATACTTGTTTCGGATTCTTATTCCGGGTAATACCAAACCAACCTAATCCTACTGCAGAGATCGCCCTTGCACCAAATGTCAAAGGCGACCTGACACTTTACTCTTTCCGATACGATGGTGGAGGTTCAATTCAATTGAATCCGAATGCTTCAAGAACGATTCCGAGAAGCATCCTCGGAGATAATCTTACGGGACTTCATTTTTTTACCGGCGTTACAGGCACTCCTAAACTTCCCGACGATGGCAAGGAAGTAATCACTCCATACCAGGGAGCACCGAATGGCAATGGAGGAGATATGATGTTTTCTCCGGACGGAAATTCCGTAGTATTTGTCACCTGCGGAAATAATGATTACGCATCTCCGTCTTCATCTGAGATCGGCATTTACGATATCAACCAGGCAAAATTTACATTAGTACAGAATGATCTGCTTGCCATGGAGCGGCAGCCTATCTTCACGGCAAATGTCGTGCATAAATTTATCCCTCCGCCCCCACCCCCATATCAGGTCGGGAAGGCAATCATCGATATGCCTTCCATCGACTTTGGGTCAAATTTTATCGGAGATCCCAGTGCAACGGCGAAAGTTAAACTGACCGATACGACATCATCGTTGGTAATCGTAACCCAAGGTTTTATTTCCGGACCTGCCGGAAGTATTTTTACAGTTACATCATCCCCTTCCGTACCCGCAACAATCTCAGGGCATGGCTTGGTAACTTTTACTGTTAACTTTACTCCTCTGGCAGCGCAGACTTATTTGGATACACTTGTTATTCATTATAAAGACAGTCTTCAGAAGGCCGCAGATGACAGCATTTTTGTCATTCCGCTTACCGGTATTGGAGTCAAGAAATCAACGGGCGGAGTTCAAAGTTCCTCTCCATCTTCTTTCGATCTTTCTATCGCACCGAATCCGTTTACTTCGTCTACAAAGATCACTGTAACAGCTCGTGAAGCAGGTATGGCATCATTGGAAATACGCGATCTGCTCGGAAAAGATATTTATTCTTCGAAAGCGCTCATATTGGGAGCCGGAGAGAAATTCGCTTATTCACTGGATGCGAATACTCTTCATTTAGTACCGGGAGCTTATTTCGTGATCGTTCGCTCGGGTGCCGATGAGATTACAAGACAAGTGATCTACGTAAAATAGAAATCTTTAGGGCGACCGATTCGTCGCCCTTTTTGAACGCAGGTAATAAAAAACTGCTGCTTGGGGATGGCAGCAGTTTTTTTTGTGGTTAAATTTTTGTGTTTATTTGAATGCCGGTATCAATCTCTTGACACCGGCATTCAAAAATCAAGGGAGGGTATGTGTTAGCTATTTCCTAAGTGCAAAAATATGAAAAAAATCTATGGGTAACAAATCGGAAATTTCATAAATCTTAGTCAAATTCGAACGGAGTCATAGCGAATCTCTTCGAAGTTATTATTATCGGTAAAGTTATAGGTATATATTACTCGTGTAAAAAGGGAAAAAATGTACCTGCCTTCTTGCCACAAGAAAACAGGTACTGTGTTGATGTGTGCATCGGACCGTATGAAACACTCTAAAAATTGGCTATTTAAGCACTTTTCTTCTAATTTCTACCACAAAAATACACAATTACCCACCATCAAACAAACCGATTTTTTGAGAAATCTTAGTCTTTTCTTCTTGGAAAAGGTTAAATAAATGCATCGTTTAGATATTATGGGAGATTCTCAAAGTACTTCATAGGAATAATTCATAAACTGAATGTTCAAATTCGTCATTTCTCTCAAGATGGCAATTTATTAACAAATAATTTTGGCAGGTATTTTTAAAACGATAGATGCCGGTACTTTTGTGGAGTACCGGCATCCGATCGTTAGGTGAAGGAGGACGCTTGAATCTATAACATATTACTTCACTATTTACCAGGATTGACAATTAAAAATCCGACCCGCCAAGTACCGGATGTTCCGGCATTGCCGCCTGCTCTGCTTCTTCTGACTTGAACAGTAAAACTTCCGGCTGCCCTTGCAGTTATTGAATATTCAATATTTTCACCCGATCCTTCAGCACCTGTTCCACCCGTCATAGGTGTTATCAAAATAATACTATGGGCTTTTGCATACCTGTTAAATACTTGCAGTGTTCCCGCTGAAAAGTTACTTCCTGCAGGATTACCGCCATCGGTAATGTCGACAACGCCGGAGGGTCCCTGATCGGTTAACCCGTCATTATCGTCTTCTCCGGAAGCAAGAATGTTATTGCCGCTTGAGTTATCGTTTGCTGTGTTCGATGCCTGTCTTCCGACCACGAACTCGCCATTGACTGCCTGCAGTGCAACATTGCTGTTCGCATCTGTTGTTGTTCCATTTCCTTCGCCTCGAACACCGGTCGTTGCTGCGGAACTCGAATTCGTCGAACTTGCCAGCCCCCATACACCCATCACTTCTGTACTTGAACTTGCAGCAGTAGCACTTGTCACTCCTTTAAGTGCAAAACTGCTCTGCGCCGTTGCACCTGAAGCAGTAGCGCTAATACCGTCCCCCGAACCGGAGTTTGTCAGATCGAGAAGTGTGGAAGCGGTTGAAGTAGTATTGGTAAGCGGTATGACTAAAGCTGTTGCCCAGCTCAGCGTGCCATCGGTAGCGCTGGAAAGAACTTGCTGGCTCGATCCGGGTACAGCAAGGCGATTCAGATCACCGTTTCCATCTGCATAGAGCACACCACCGGTTGTAGCCGGAGTTGCAGACCCTAAAGAAGTCATGCGTACATTGACCGTACCAGCAGTTCCAGCTACATTGAACGCTCTTCCTGCCGTTTGGAGTGTACCATAGGTCGCAGAAGTAAAGCCGACTCCGAGCTTATTATCAACGTAGAGATTGCCGTTCAGATCAATCGCCATTTTTTCATTAGTGTTCTGATTGAATGTGATGGGCAGCACTGTCCCTGCGCTGATGTTAAAATAATATTGATTCGGGAATGCACTGGCAGCGCTATTGCTTACGCCAACATTTCCAACCGTACCGGCATCGTTCTTGAAGTCAATAGAGGTATAACCGTTCGTTGCCGTATTTTCAAGATACAGTGTTGATGAATTCGCATTTGAATTGCGAATATGGAGCGGCGATGTAGGAACAAAATTACCGCCGACGGAAAGAAAACCGCCTGCATTCAAACGCATCTTTACTGCATTATTCGTATAGAAGTCTATCGGCTGAGCCGTCGTCGTATTCGTTGTCGCTAAGACAAGGGGCTGTGTATTAGTCGTACCGATAAAGCTCCCTGTCGTACCATTATAGGCAGTCGTAACAGAATTTCCTGCAAGCTGCCAATCAATGCAACCGAGAGTTTGCCAAGAAGGCAGACCTCCGCTTACTGAAAGCACGTTGTTGGCTCCTCCAATAGGAAGTTTCGAAAGAGTGTTTGCCGCAGATGCATAAAGAATATCGCCTGTAGTATAGGTAGTCTGTCCGGTGCCACCGACTGTTGGCCCGATCGCAGTGCCGTTCCATGTACCTGTTCCGATAATGCCAAGCGTAGTAATATTTGTCGAACCGGCCCATGTCGAAAGTGCAGTATTCTCAACATTATTAAGCGATAGCATCGTCTTCACCTGCGCTGTTGTAAGAGCAATAGGAGTTGCGGCTGCGCCGGTGTTATTACCGATAATGCTATTTGCAGCAAGGTTTGCCATTTTCGCAAGTGTCACAGCTGCCGGCTGAATTGTCGTCGCTCCGCTTGAGATGATGTTTACGTCACCGCTCATTGCAACATCAGTTGCAACTGCTCCGGCACTGCCGACGAAGATATGATTAGCTGTCAATGTAGATGACATGAAACCACTTGCCGAAAGTACACCAAGATTGGACATTGAGAGTCCTGCGCCAAGAGTGATCTCTCCGATCGCGCCTGCACTTGTTGAATTTCTGCCAAGCAGTACACTGGCTGCCGTCGTGTTCTGGATCTTTGCATAGGTCACGGCATTATTTGCAATGGTTGTTCCGAGCGCACCGGCAACAGTTGTTACATCTCCTGTAAGAGCAGGAAAACGGGCAGTGGCAAGTGTCCCTGTTGCATTTGCCGAAGAAAGATCAATAGGATTCTGTGTAATCGCTTGTCCTGAAAGTGAAAGATATGTTCCTGTTCCGGCAA
>PLXB01000101.1 GCA_003151215.1 Ignavibacteriota bacterium | reverse complement strand
TGGAATTATATTGCGTCTTCAGATTGAGAAACGGGACCCGCATAGTCGTATTATCGCCTATTTTTAAGTGGCGGGCACGAGGCCCATTTGTTCTTTTAATTCCAAAAGCTCTTCAGGGGGAAGGATAAGATGTTCCTTTCCGGCAATCACGGGCTCCTCATAAGAAAGCCGCGCTCCAAAGCCCATAAATACAAAGAGATATTGAGTAAACACATAAAAATAGAAAAAAGTATTATCGTTCGTGCAACTTATTGCAAACATTACCGGCGTCATTATCAGAATTGCCTTGAAAGGAAAGTAGTTTTTGATACTTCTGCCCCAAAACAAGCCACGCACGAACATGTCAGCAAGACCGAGATAGAACAGATAAAGCCCTACTTTGCCGCCGTCAAAACGAATGCGAAGGTACTCGTCATGCGGCGCTCCGACAAGCGTAACATGCGCCACAAGCCATGAAGCATAAACCTCACTTCCTCCCGCCCCAAAGCCCCATATTGGGCTTTCGTCGGCTTTGTCTTCGAAGTATTTCTGGAAAAACCCACGCCCGCTATCGCTCTTATTGAGCGAGCTATCGGCGGTCAGAAATTTATGGCGTGTAGGGAGTACTAAAATAAGCCCGATAAGAATTGAGAAGGCTATGACTCCAATAATCGTAAATTGCACATTCCGGCGATAAATGATCGCAATCAGGCATCCGGCAATAAATACAATTGTCGGTGTGCGGCTTGCTGAAAGTAAAAGCAAAAAAACATCGACTAAGAATAATACCGCTACAGCCCACTGGAACTTCTCCATCATCCGCATCATGAGGATGGTCCCCATCGTTACATAGAAATATGCAGTTACCGTCCTGTAGCCGATAACCCCTTCGGTCATTGCCCCGGTAGTGTTTATCATCGTCCAGCCGGTAGCCGCGTTATACATGTCAATAACAGCGACAACGATATTGATGATCATCATCCACTTGTAATATCGTTCTATATGGAAATCGTTTTGTATTGCATTGAATGCAATTAGATAAAGGAACGACGGAAAAGCAATTTCAAGGACGGTGCGGATACCAGTCGAAAAATTCTCGGACCATGTAAGTGATATAAAATAATAGGCAAGGAAAACCCACCAGAATTTTGGGGAGTATTTCCATGCTCTGCGTTTTTCTGTCGCGCTGAGTTTCTGCCATGTCATAATACATACTACCATCGGGAGTACGCCGCTTTAAAGCTCAACGTCGGAAAAACCTAAGTTGATATAGACACTCTTAAAGCCGAACAAAATATAAAATACCGGAGTAGCGAAAGACCATAATATAGTGTATGGCCGCTCCGTCCTCGATATGAGGCCTGTCAACAGGATCAATAGCCCGATGGCGAGAAGATTATTCAATATCTGCTGTGATTTTGCGTTGCGATAGTATAATGTCCGCGCTCAGCATGAGTGCCTCCGATGGACTTGCCTTCGAGCATCATCCATTCGTAGATTTCCATTTGCGCAGCAGCAATCATTTCGTTAGTAAAGTTGGCTTCAACACGGTTTCTGCCTGCTTCGATTAACCGTCTTCGTTCCGACTCATTATTCTGTAATAAATCTAAACATGCGGCAAGATCGGTTGTGTTGCCTTCGGAAAAAATGAGTCCCGCATTACCTATCACATTCGGTATTTCTCCTGACGATGAACCAATCACGGGTACACCAGCAGCCATTGCCTCGATAATAATATGCCCAAATTGCTCGACCCATTGCGGCGTAGTGTGGCTGGGAAGAACGAGCACATCCATTATGGAAAGATGCCGGGGAAGCTCGTCGTTCCTAACTGCCGGATGATGTATGAGAGGAATAGAATTCTTTTCAGCTTCGCTCTTCGATTTATCGAGCGCATCACCTGCTCCTACAAAATAGAGCGAAATAAGATTTCTGTTTTTCATAAGGCTTGCTGCCTTCACAAGATCGAGCACTCCTTTCTCTTCGGTAATGCGGCCCGCGTAGCCAATTGTAAACGATTTTGTCACTCTAACATTTTTAGCTGGCAAATGTGAATAGGCGTTTAAGTCTATTCCTAATTGCGGAAGTATATTTACTTGCTTTGTGAATCCCTGATTGCGAAGAATCAGTTTCGCAGCTTCGTTGCCAGCAATCGCACATGATGAATGTGCAAGATTGAAAGTTTGAGCCATCTTTTTAAGACCGCGAAGTCGATATGGCAAGTTCCACCAGGTAAAAAACAAAGCTCGCGATTTTGGCGAAAATAACTTCAGCCCAAGGAGGATTTGAGCATAAGAAAGAGCATAAGCACCCTGCTCGACGTGAACAATATCTGGCATGATTTTTCGGATCAAAGAATAAATTGTAGGCGAATACAAGTAAGCCCCTTCACTTCCGAGCCAAAAAGCGCGAACTATACGATGATCTACATTCGCTGCGAGCAAGCTATCGAATTTTTCTGCCTTGTTTACATACAGCGGCCCGCGCCAGCCCTGCGGCGTGACAAGCGTTATCTCGACTCCAGGCAATTTCGCAAGTGCGACGATCTTCGCCTGATTCGAGCGAACCGTATATGTGTGTCCTACGTAAAGAATTTTCATTCGATGTTAAGCTGCAAAACCGAGCAATTCAAGCATCGTGCGTGCGCGTTTTTCGTAAGTCTCGCCGCAAACGCGACGGTAACCATTATCAGCGATAATTACCTTGTGATGTCTGTTGTTTTTAAACAAAAGTATTTTTTCGAGCAGTTCTTCCGGGCCATCGAAACACTCCATCTCTTTGCCTTCGATAAAAAACTTCGTTTGTTCTGCCGAACGAGTCGTGAGCATTGCGCGCGCAGATGCCGGTATTTCGAAAGTTCGCATGTTATGGCT
>PLXB01000034.1 GCA_003151215.1 Ignavibacteriota bacterium | reverse complement strand
CCAAGCTCACGAAATATCCTCAGCCCTGCACTTGCGCACCGGGCTACTAAAATGCCGCTGTTATTTGGATAGGCCACTCTTTACAGTGGGCTTAATCCAATCCAAATTGGCGTCGTTTCGGTTCTTCGGGACTTGATGTTAGAGTAACTGGACTGCTGGCTCGACCTTCATTTTTAGGGGGGATGCTGTAGGTTGGAAACTATTGCTTGAAGTGAACCAATAGTTGGGAAGTGAACCCGTCGGAAGGTGGGTTGTCCACAGTAGCTTTTCTCCATACGTTGTTATGGGAGTTATTATGTAATGCAAAAATGCAAGATCACCGCGATAGCAGGTATGCCCCCATAGATAACTCAAAGTCGAGATTGCAACGTCAGCCACACGGAGTTAAATAATATAGCTCCCACTTAAAGACTAGATAAGATTTCCGGAAGGGACACTTCACGTTGGATAAAAGGAGCTCGCTATGGTAGTAGACACTGCATCGAACAAAAGAGTGATAGTAACGATGCAAAGCAGAGTATTAGCAACATAAGCGATACTCTTTTTATTTTTTGGTATGTTCATTGCCTCTCCTGCATGTATTCCAAAAAGAATAATTCCATAAAGCAGTCCGGCGATTGCGACATCACCGATTACAGGAAAGTCCAAGAACATTAGGCCGATCCACACCGGTGTCATTGCAAACACGAAGAGCTTAAGTGCATGAAGTGTATTATCTTGTCCACCGAATAGCCTCGCCAAGAATGCAAGAAGCCATGGTATAAGGTAGAGCATTGAAATATCAAGTATAACATGAATTCCCTCGTACAGGGTTAAAAATCGCCAACCGAATACAAATGTCCCGGACGCACTTAGCTCTCCAATCTTTAGGGCCGTTCCAATAAACATTGCTACCTGCATTAGAACAGTTAAAAATAACCCATAGCGAATGTAGCTTCGTCGCCCTGAATCTGCTACGAATACTCTCGACCATTCAGATCGAGGATGGAGCAAAATCGATATTAATTGTGAGAACTGCATAGATCATTCTTATTTAAGGAGCAAATCCGACGGTCGTAATATATATATGAAACCACGGATTTCCGAGAGTTAGTATCCCTTTAATCGATCTACCCACACTGCATCCCTGATGCTCCGGCAATAGGATGATATCTTGGACATAAAAGTAGAGTAAATCTAACCGTACCTCTATTTCCTTGCTGATCAAAAGCTGCATGCGGGCGGCGGTAACAAATAGAAGAATATACCTTCGTCCCCGGTATATTACTTATCAAGCACGGTCTCTTAAACGTAATGGGGTGCTATGCAGTAGTAGAAAACACATTTGTACCCGTAGATCTTATTGAAACTGCTCGCTCTGTATATTCGAGTGCTTGTTTCAAATCTGCTAAAAGGTCGTTAACATCTTCGATGCCGGCGGAATATCGTACTAAGTTCTCCGGAATACCCATCGCCAGCCGTTCTGCTGACGTGCATTCAACGTGACTTGTCGTTCGTGGTGGTCCTGCCGTCGTTTCCACAGCTCCAAGATTTGCCGCCAGGTGCGCAAAATGTAATTTAGGTAAGAATGCGCGTACCGATTCGAATCCACCTTTCAGGGAAAAGCTCAATACGCCCCCGAAACCGCTCATTTGTTTTCGGGCGACATCATAGTGAAGATGTGTTTCGAGTCCGGGATAAAACACCTGCTCGATGGAGGGATGAGACTCCAAATATCGTGCAACAGTCATGGCATTGCTTGCTTGCCGCTCGACTCGTAATTGTAAGGTCTTCATTCCGCGAAGCAGCAGATATGCCTCTAATGGGGCCAGTGTCGCTCCATTGATTTCGCGGTAATGGTATATTCGTTCGATCAAATGTTTGGGGCCGCAGACGATACCGCCCAAAGCATCGGCATGACCGCCTAAAAATTTGGTCGCACTGTGAAGGACCAAATCCGCACCGAGTTGGAGCGGTAGTTNNCAAATCGCTCGTATCACACAATGTGACTTCTATATCGAACTGCGGAAGGAATTCCGTAAAAATCTTATTAGTGCCGCCGTACGAATCTTTAATTGAGACGATTCGGCTGCCTGGACGGAGAAGTGTAAAGAGTGTCCCGCTGATAGCAGCCATCCCCGTAGAAAAACTTGTGGCTGCTTCCGCCCCCTCCAACAGGCGGACTTTTTCTTCGAACAGGTGAGTGGTCGGGTTGGTATTGCGGCCATAGATATGGCCTTCTCTTTTGCCCAGAGCGACTTCGAGCCACTCGTCTAAATCGTGATAACCAAACCCTACACTATGTACGACTGGGACTTGGGTTGCTCTCTGAACGAGATATTCTTCCTCCCCTCCCCAGACTACTTGCGTACCAATTTTAATTCCTTCTACTTTTCCTCGCATACTGCTCCGTTCAGTCTAATTTGTTGTTGAATGATGCACGCATCAAGATTATCGTTCAATATCCCAAAATCATAAACCGACTGCTTATGATCGCATGCGACTTAGGTGAATGTAACGTCGTCTTATTCGACCTGGTTCAAGGGCTTCTTGAACATAGTCATGTAGTTAACCTTCAATGGAAAAAAGTGAAATAAGGTAATGTTGTTATTCCATAAAAGCA
>PLXB01000085.1 GCA_003151215.1 Ignavibacteriota bacterium | reverse complement strand
TACTGTTGTCTCCATAGTCGCGCAGCCAGTCATTATATAATCGCTTAAAGTTATCGTAATATCCAAGAACGGAATTATACTCCCCTTGATACCAGACAAGAGCGCGATATTTTTTCTGCATGCCACTTTTCATTGATCTGTATAGCGCGCGCCCATAAATATTCGTTAAGTTAAGTGGATCCGGTTCATTCGGAAGATTTTGTTCAATAGTTGAGCCACCTGCAGCGCCATTAATAATACATGTCGGAATACTATAATTATATAAGATATTACTTTCCAGCCTGTTTGCCCAAACTCCGACTAAATAGGGACCGCCGAATGATTCGCCATACCCATGAGAATTACCGTAGCCCCATGAAGTATCGGCAGGGTCATAAGTGTCAGTATTCCCATTAGGAGTTTGAAAACCAAAAGTACGCAAGATTGGATTAATATTTGAATACCAGCTAATCGCCGGATGAGCATTCGATTGACCATTAATGAAGAAAGCGTCCCCGGTAACGATATCTGCTGCTTCAGCAAGGAATCGTTCAAAGCCACCTTTGCTTACATTTAACGTGTACGTATATTGAGACTGCTCCGCATGAATAGAATCCATAAAATGAAAGAGAGCTATATTACCTGTATAATGAATAGGAAGCGACCAGCTTCCTTCAAATAAATCGTTTTTCCATTTTTTTAAAATTATAGAATCATACCCGCTCTCATCAATACTTCCATCGAAAAAAGTCGGAGCATAGCCGTTTTTATTTCGGGCAAAAAACTGCAAGTGTGAAGGAAAGTTCTTTAGCGTAAATTGTGGGGATGGCGATGAAGATAACAAGAGTGAACTTGGAATAAAGTTGGGCCTGCTTCCTTGTAGAATAAGATAGGCATCGCCACTGGTTGAATCGCTATCAGCTTTATTTACAACTACAGAATCTCCTCGTCTATATGCGGCATCCATCACATAATATATTCGCAGGTCATTTTCATTACCTTGAAGTGATTGATTCATTGACGATCGTATCTCATTTTGAGAGAGTTCTCTCTTCCAGAATCTGATCTCATCCATCATTCCTGCAAAACCTTTTCCGATAATTGCCTTGCCCGATCCCATCTGAGGGATTTGATTGCCTCTTCCAACGAGCGACCCGTTTTTATACAATTTCCAAATATTCCCAGATCTGGTCATAGCAAGATGCGTCCAAGTATTCAGAGGCAGACGGGTTTGATTTCCCGTTGCTGATTCGATTACTCCTCCCAACCATATCTCTGCACATTCAAAGGGGACGCCCGCCAATCGCGTTGAATACAAACCGAATCCAGAGACATCGGCTTCACCAATATAGAACAAAAACATTGTATCTATATTTTGTGCAGGATTCACCCAAAGCTCGATTGTACAATCGTCAAGCGAATCTGTCGGTAGTGAAAAAGTTAAATATGAGCCATTCGTAAATTCAACGGCATCTCCGGAAGTTTGCGCTTCGGATTGAAACGGATAGAATATGCAAAGAGAGGCAATGAAAGGCATGATGGCCAATCTAAAAAGATCTACTTTGTGTTTGTGCTTTGAGAAACTCATATGATTAGAAGAACGAACTTGGGTAGTAGATTCAATCCATAAATGAGGGTAAAAAAAAAGTGCCCCCATTTCAATGAACTGCATGAAATTAGACAGCGTTAAGATAACCTTAAAACGGGCAATTGTACCTAACTTTTAAAATGAAAAGATACACTCTTTTTTTCTTGATTCTCTTTGTACCATGGACTATTTATGCACAAGTCCCGAGCGGTTTGATCTTGTGGCTTCAAGCAGATAGCGGAATAGTACAAACACAAGGAATAGTATCACAATGGATCGATCAGAGCGGCAAAGGCAATTCCGTTAGTCAAAATAATAGTTCATCACAACCTTTACTGACGAAGAATGTGCTCAATGGACATTCAGCCGTCAAATTTCACGGTAATGGTGAATATTTTATCGGTCCTTCGGTCTTTCCTCATAGTAAAGATTATACTATTATTGCTGTCGTCCGGATTGATGACACAACTGCGGTAAATAATATCATCTCCGGCACTGACCACGCGTTCTATTTTGCAGGAGATATGTATCCCCGTGTAGTTCATGGTGATTTCTTATTTATAGCTAAATCTTCTCTAAAGATAGATTCAAATTTTGCAATCATCACTGTTCGATATTCCGAGGCGAATGCGCAAGCCAAGATATATGTGAACGGTCAATCGGGAGATTCGCTGTTTATAAAATCGAACAGTAGTGATTCACTTATCTATGTTGGCGCCTTTCGCGGAAGTTACACCCTTAACGGTGCAATTGCCGAACTTACCCTATTTGACAGACAACTCAGCGAGAAGGAGCGCGCTCAATTTGAATCTTCTCTTCGAGCGAAATATAATATCCCTCTCGGCAAAGCAGTTCCCAAGCCCGACAGTACTTTTTTCTCTCTTCCTGTGAATCTCCAACTATATCCCAGAGGATCTGATGATTCTGCTATTGTGCCAGTCAGCGGCACTATTTATAATACCGTGTATGATTCTATATACTTAGATGTTTTTAAGAACGGCTTACTAGATACTCACCAATCTGCAGAGTTACTTTATTCGGAGGGAAAGGCTCCATTTACCTTTGCTCCGAAGATCCATGCAGAATTAAGTGAATATCATTTTCTTGTACGTCTTAAAAGAAATGGATCGGATACCATCATCGCAGATAGAAATAATATTACATGCGGAGATGTGTATTTTATTTGTGGAGAATCGAATTCCACTTTCGGATATTACACTGTTCCCTATCAAAATGAATTCTGCAGGACATTCGGCGTAAATTTTTCTCAGAATATCCGAGATACTATGTGGGCACTTTCTACAGCCGCATTATGGGGCGATGGACCGTCAGTGAGTGGATGGGGATTAATGTTGCAAAAACATTTAGTCGAGCAAGAACAGATGCCGTCCTGTATCATCGACGGAGGCTTGAGCGGCACAGTTCTTATTCATCATTTGCGTGATACCTTATTCCCTTTAAGCTTAGAAACAATCTACGGAAGATTGCTTTACCGTGCTCAGAAGGCAAATATCACTAGCGCTGTAAAAGCAATTATTTGGTATCACGGTGAACTTGACCTTGTCGATCATTATTACGATAATTTTAAAACACTCTACAGAAACTGGCACGAGGATTTTCCCGGATTTCAAAAATGTTATGTTATTCAACTTCGTCCCGCTTTCTGCGTGGATCTTTATGATCAGCCATTGCGCGAATTATTTCGTACGATGCAAGATTCACTTCCCGGAATTACATCGATATCTTCAACAATGTTTCCAAATCAGGACGGCTGTCATTTCCATGACGATGGGTTCTCTGGTATTTCCGATCAAATCTTTCCCACCCTTGCTTATGATTTTTATGGTTCAACCGATACTATCGGAATAATATCGCCAAATATCAAAAAGGCATTCTTTACAACTCCTCAAAAAAATGAAATTGCACTTATTTTTACTCCTCATAACTGCGGCATTTCTTCTACCAATGATACAACAGTCGGCGGAATATTCGCAACACTCAAAGATTATTTTTACCCCGACGATGAACTTGGAAAGATCGAATCGATTCGTTTTAATGGAGATTCTGTCTTTCTCAAGTTGTTCTTGCCTTCAAAAGCAACATCTATCTCCCATATACCTGACAGGTATTACAACGGTAGCGATTCCGTATTTTATGAAGGGCCCTGGCTAAAATCAAGCCGGGGTATCGGCGCATTGATCTTCTGGCACTTCCCGATCGATAGTTGGCAAAATAGTGTAAATACTCCAAAGGAAGCTGTTTCAATTTCTTTGGAGGTCTTACCTAATTTAGTTGAAAACATCACCCATCTTACATTTACACTTCCGACTTCAGAAATCGTTACACTTTCTATTTTCGATGTTTTTGGAAAAAGGGTGGCTGAACTCGTTAAAGGATATCAAAATGAAGGTCTTCACGATATAACATATGATGCGACCGGACTTTCTGCTGGCGAATATTTTTGTAGACTCCAAACAGGAAATACGAACTTGACGAAAAAAATTATCCTTACAAAATAAATTCTACAGTATATATCTGCTTAAATCCCTGTTCCTTACGATCTTCTCTAATTTCTCATTGACGATCTCGGCAGTGATCTGAATAAGCTTCTCGGTAATAATATCCGGCACATCGAAAAGGATCTGTTCTAAGAGTGTCGTAAGGATGGTATGGAGCCTGCGTGCGCCGATATTCTCAACCGATTCGTTGACTTCGAAGGCGATGCGGGCAATGGCGGCAATCGCCTCTTCGGTAAATTCAATGTCAACACCTTCAGCTTTTAACATAGCAATGTATTGCTTGAGCAATGCATTCTCCGGCTGCGTCAGGATCTTGACAAAATCATCCTGCGTCAGACTTTCGAGTTCGACGCGTATCGGGAAACGCCCTTGCATTTCCGGAATCAGATCGCTTGGTTTTGAAACATGGAATGCTCCGCTTGCAATAAAGAGAACGTGATCGGTTCGTACAACTCCGTAACGGGTACCAACACTTGAACCTTCGACAATCGGAAGTAAGTCCCGCTGAACTCCTTCGCGCGAAACATCCGGGCCCCCCTCTTTGGATTTTCCCGCTATTTTATCGATCTCATCGATGAAGATGATGCCATTATTTTCTACTCGGTCAATCGCTTCTTTTGTGAGCGCTTCCTGATCGATAAGCTTCGCAGATTCCTCCTGAATAAAAATTTGCCGGGCTTCTTTGATCGTAACTCTGCGGGATTTCGTTTTCTTCGGCATGATGTTGCTCATCGCATCCTGAAGGTTCTGCGCGATCTCATCCATCCCGCCGCCGCCGATTGGCCCCATGATCTGCATCGAAGCAATAGGCGGCATCTGTGAAACTTCGATCTCGATCTCTTTATCGTCAATTTCTCCAGATTTCACTTTTTTCCGAAACCGTAACCGCGTCCGTTGGTTTGCCGCAGCTTCGCGCTTTCCGGCCTCTCCATTGACATCAGGTTCCTGCTCTTTCTTACCCCCATCTTCCATTACTTTTAGAAATCCGAACTGCTTCATATCCATTTGATCTAATGGATTTGTTTGCTGTATCGGAGATTCAGGAACAAGGATATCGAGTATTCTTTCATCGGCAAGATCCCGTGCTTTTTCTTCGACAACTTTCAGCATCTCAGAGCGTACCATCATCACTGCTATATCCGTAAGATCGCGTACCATCGATTCCACATCACGCCCGACGTATCCGACTTCTGTATATTTTGTTGCTTCAACTTTAATAAAAGGTGCACCGGAAAGTTTTGCAAGCCTACGCGCAATTTCTGTTTTGCCCACTCCAGTAGGACCGATGAGAATTATGTTATTCGGCATGATCTCTTCACGCATCGAACCCTCAACCTGCTGGCGGCGCCAGCGATTGCGCAAGGCAATCGCAACAGAGCGTTTCGCATTATCCTGTCCGATAATATATTTATCCAACTCCCGTACGATCTCATGAGGAGTCAGGACCTTATGAACTTGTGCTGGCTTTTCTTTCTTTTCCGTTTCAGATTTCGTAACAAATTCTTCCATATTTATCTAATAAGAGCTCGGCGGAAACACAATTTTGATATGTCTCTACCGAGTAATTACGTAAGTTCTTCAATTGTCAGATTCGCATTCGTATAAATACATATCTCGCCGGCAATCTTTAACGATTCTTCAACTATCTGCTGTGGGGACATTTCGGTGTTTTTCATATATGCTCTTGCAGCAGCATACGCGTAGGGTCCGCCCGAACCAATGGCAATAATGCCATGCTCCGGCTCGATCACATCACCATTGCCGGAAAGCAAATATGCATTTTCGCGGCTAACGACAGCAAGCATAGCTTCAAGCCTCCGGAGATATTTATCAAGACGCCACTCTTTGCCAAGTTCGACAGCAGCCCGAGGCATATTACCTCGAAATTCTTCGAGCTTCGCTTCAAATTTTTCGAAAAGCGTTAGCGCATCGCTCGTCGAGCCGGCAAACCCCGCAAGGACATTCCCATTATAAAGTTTCCGAACTTTTTTGGCATTACCTTTCATGACTGTATTGCCAAAGGTTACTTGTCCATCAGATCCGATCGACGCCTTCCCGTTGCGAACAATGCCGATTACTGTGGTAGCGTGTAGTTGTGGAATAGTACTCATAGGTTTTTCTAACAACTTCATTTGACGAATAAGTCGTCATAATATTTCACCCTTTTTATATCCCATAAATCTCTTCGACCGGATCATGGCTCGTTGCCCATGTCATCAGTAATGCTGCAAAAGAAGCGATCGTTGCTTTTTCTTCGTCTTCACGAACGACTAGTCCATATGTTTCGGCAACGAATTGCATATTATCAAGCACTTTGCGAAGTTGGGCATGGCTGACAACTCCATGCCAGTATCCAACTGTTTCTATCAGCATCTTTCTGTGCCTACGCAAAAACTCCGCCATAGAGATTGTTTTGCTTGCATCCCCACGCATTGAACGTGGCCGCGCGATATTGAGCATATCAGTAACATAATCATCAAAATGTTCGGCAAGTGATACATTACCCGGTCGGCGCAAAAACTGTGCGCGTCTTAGTGAAAAATCAGCCTTCGTCCGAAGACGGAAAGTCGGTTTAAGGGGATAGAGATCGAAATATTGTTTATGAGTGCCATCGCGAAGATAATCGTTATAGACCCAACGCCGCTTTAACTCCGTCCATGATGGAAGACGCACAACGGGGTCTTTCTCGCTATCTAAGACCACAAAGCGCTTTGTGCGGGCATTATAACCCACGATCGTAACCCAATGCGCCCATTGATTGATGCAGATCACAACAGGCAGTCCTAAATCCAAGTATTTCGTCAGAGCGCGGTAAGCAGTATCTTCGTTAAATCGCTTGATCTCAATAAGCTTGACCTTAAAACGCTTGGCGGCGCGGCGTAGCATCTTCTCATCGGTGC
Source organism: Ignavibacteriota bacterium (assembly GCA_003151215.1). The sequence goes on along the minus strand of PLXB01000085.1, from coordinate 3,830 downwards.
CGCCACGGGTAGTATGAGCTGCGCGGGAGATAGTCTTTTCATCGACAAAAAGCCCCACAATGGCAAGCGCATGCTTAAGCGCAAACGGTCCGCATTGCCAAGTATTAGGTTGTGGATAGAAGCTCAAAACAGGTAAAAAGTAAAAAATTAGCGGGAATGTAACAGTGAGGAGGCATATGTGGCTCCCGGTGAAGGATAGTTGTAACTTTCGTTATTGACGGGTGTTGATACTGGTGAGTTTGTATATTCTCAAGGCGTTTTNNATGCGACTGGTATTTATCCTTTGCTTTATTATTATTCCCGCTTCGGTCTTTTTTGCTCAACTACCGACTATCGGCGGCTGTCAGGTTTTCCCGTCAGATAATCCTTGGAATATTGACATTTCCGCATATCCGATTCATCCGAAATCGGATATTTTCATTAATGCAATAAGCAAGACGAAGCAATATCTGCATGCTGATTTCGGAACACCTGCCGAGTACGGTATTCCCTATATAGTTGTCGACAATACGCAACCTTTTGTTCAGATCACATACAATGCTTATGGCGATCAAAGCGATCCTGGACCATTCCCAATTCCTGCTGACGCTCCGATCGAAGGCGGAACAGCCGCTGCTCCGGGTGATGATAGACATGTTCTGGTTATTGATAAATCCAACTGTATGCTTTATGAACTCTATCAAGGTTCTAAAGATCAAACAGGAACTGGTTGGACTGCTTCCTCCGGCGCAAAATTCGATCTCAATAAAACTATATACAGGCCTGATGGATGGACTTCTGCCGATGCAGCGGGATTGCCGATTTTCCCGGGATTGACACGTTACGAAGAAGTAGCAGCGGGCGCAATCAATCATGCATTGCGTTTTACTACCGATAATTCCCAGAAGGGATGGATTACTCCCGCAAGGCATGAGGCCGGGAAATCTGACACCACATTTCCGCCGATGGGTCTGCGTGTACGTATGAAAGCAAGCTATGATATTTCCAATGTTACAGGGCAGGCAAAGATTATACTCCAAGCACTAAAAAAGTACGGTTTGATACTCGCCGATAATGGCTCATCCTGGTTTATTTCCGGCACTTCGAATCCGTTATGGAGCGACGATGACTTGAATCAATTAAAGAAAATCCCAGGATCGGCTTTCGAAGCGGTTTATACGGGACCTATTAAAACACAACCTGAGTCAGAAGTAAATACAGCGAAAGAATCGGTGCTAATTCTCGATCAAAATATTCCAAATCCATTTTCGGGCAAAACGCAAATTAGTTTTTCACTTCCTCAATCCGAATTCGTTTCGCTCAAGGTGTTCAATGCCGAGGGAATAGAAAAAGCAACTATTGCTTCAGGTGAGATGGAAGTAGGCAGCCATTCTGTTTCATTCGATGCACATTCTTTGCCTGAAGGAATTTATTTTTACCGGTTGAATGCAGGAAGTGAATCTATTGGGAAGAAGATGATCGTAATTAAATAGAAATTTTCTAATATCATTTCTTTGCTAAAAACTTCGCTCTTCCCTTTTTCGCATCCTCCGTTCCACGTGCAAGTGCATTCATGCTTGCCGCATATTCAAGGGCGGCTTCCATACTCATTCCGGCGGTTGTTGAAAGAAGGCGTTTCGTCATTGCAACTGCGCTCGGAGAATTCTTGGCAACTGTCAGCGCATAACCTTTTACCATTTCTTCAAGTTGTGGACAGGAGACGACAGAATTGATCAAGCCAAGCGAATACGCTTCTTCGGCGCTGACTTTGCGAGCTGAGAGCAGAAGTTCGCGGGCATGCTGCTCGCCGATCTTACGAGTAAGAAAAACTGAAACTAATGCCGGAATAAAGCCAAGTCCTACTTCCGTGTAACCAAATTCAGAATCATCCGATGCAAAGACCATATCGCAAACTGCCGCAAGACCCGCCCCGCCGCCAAGCGCAGCGCCATGAACCTGGGCTATAACAATTTTCGGATACGTATAAATTTTCCAAAGAAGATCGCGGAGTTTTCGTGAATCAGCAAGATTTTCTTCAGCTCCGAACCCAGAAAGTTTTTGCATATACTCCAGGTCTGCTCCTGCGCAAAATATACCTTCCCCGCCCGTTAGGATTATTACACGCACATCTTCATCGTTTATAACTGAATCGAGTGCTGTCGAAATTTCCGACATCATCTCCGGGGAAAGGGCATTTTTCTTTTCCGGACGGTTCATCGTGATCTTGACGATGGGATGTTCGAGATGAAGTTTGATAAGATTGAAATTCTGCATGATTCAATTTACTTCCGGTTGGAAATTCATGATCTCCTCAATCAAGACCGGCACGATCTCAGATTCTTTTATCCTACGGATTACAACTCCTTTGCGGTAAAGAATGCCTACTCCGTGCCCCGCTGCTATGCCGATATCGGCATCGGCAGCTTCGCCAGGGCCGTTAACCACGCAGCCTAAGATGGCGACTTTCACAGGTTTCTTCAAATGATTCGTGGCGCGTTCGAGTTCATCGCAGATCTTGAAGAGATCTATTTCTAATCTACCACATGTCGGGCATGCAATGATCTCAACGTTGCGGCTGGCAAGAGAAAGTGAACGTAAAATTTCTTTTCCGACCTCAATTTCTTTTTCGGGTTCATCAGTGAGTGATACTCTGATCGTATCGCCGATACCTTCGGCAAGCAACGTTCCGATACCGACAGAAGATTTTATCGTGCCGACTCGCATCGTGCCTGCTTCTGTTACGCCGAGATGTAAAGGATAATCAGTGCGCTCGGCGATTAATCGATAGGCAGCGATCATAAGCCTGACATCAGTAGATTTCACACTGATGATAATATCGCCAAAACCAAAATCTTCGCAAATTTCAACATGACGCATTGCCGATTCATACAGCGCCTCTGCAGTAGGATAGCCATGCTTTTCAAGAATATCTTTTTCGAGCGAACCGGAATTTACACCGATGCGAATCGGTACTCGGCGTTCTTTTGCAAGAGAAAGAACCTGATGAATACGCTCGATAGAGCCGATGTTACCTGGGTTAAGCCGGACTTTTGCAACGCCTGCTTCAAGCGCTTTGATGGCAAAGATATGATTAAAATGAATATCGGCAACAACGGGAATCTTCGAACCTGCAACAATTTCTTTCATCGCTTCTGCTGCTTCCCAATCGTTGACAGTGACGCGGATAATGTCACAGCCGGCTTCTTCAACACGGCGAATTTGTTCGAGCGTTGCCTTCGCATCACCTGTTTTCGTCTTCGTCATGGATTGCACGCTTATCGGCGCGCCGCCGCCTACGGCAATATTGCCTACCATCACCTGCCGCGATTTGCGGCGATCATCTTTGAAGCTATCAAGTCCGGTTTGGACTGTTAAGATTGGTAATTCCAAATTAGTTGTTAGTTTGTAGTCATTCGTCTTTAGTGTCATTCTGAACGGAGTCAAAATCGCAGAAGCGATTTTTGACGAAGTGAAGAATCCCTTGAGGTATGCAATGAAGTTTCTGGTTAAACCTCAAGGGATTCTTCGTTCCGCTTCGCTGCACTCAGAATGACATATAAATATTATCACAAAAATAACTCCGGCGCGAAGCTTTTCAAATGCTGATGCAACGAGCATAGCGGTAAGCCCACTACATTATAGTAATCACCGACGATTCGTTTAACAAATACTGCGCCGTGATCTTCCTGAATTCCATAAGCTCCTGCTTTATCCATCGGCGAGCCTGTGGCGATATAAGCGGCGATCTCTTCGTCCGTCAGTTGACGAAAAGTGACATTCGTTTGTTCGACAAACGTATGACTTTTTTTTGTTTTGCTATGTATTAACGCAACGCCGGTAAAAACGGTATG
>PLXB01000442.1 GCA_003151215.1 Ignavibacteriota bacterium | reverse complement strand
AACGAATTTCACGATTCGATGAAATTGTGACCGTTCATCCCGCGCCAGTGTATGAGACGTTGTTTTGCGTTATTGCCTTCTGGCTCATCTGGAGTAATCGGAAAAAATTCGATGGTGAACTTGGCAAAGTGTTTTCCATCACGCTCGTGGTAATGGGCGTGGAGCGATTGCTCATCGAGTTTATTCGCATCAATCCACTCTATTGGGGCCTTTCGATGGCGCAGTGGATCTCGATCGGGATGATCGCGGTGGGAGGGTGGATGCTGGGGTTTTATTTTCCGGGGAGGAGGGCAGCGGTGGGTTAAGCGATACTCTCGTTATGATTCCTGCAACGGCAGCAGGGTTAACCAATGAAGCGGGGGGGATGGGAGGGGGATACTTTAATCAGAGAAGAGTTGCGAAAGCCCCTCTGATTATCTTGCGCGGTGCTTAGATGCTTTTTGTTGAAACCGTAGAAGGGCTTCGTTGTCTTGCTTCATTTCAATGTTAAAATCAATCGCCTTTTTTGACGGTACACGGAATGATACAACAGTTTTTCCATTGTGGTTTGTAACCGCAAGGTCTCCAGTACAAATGATGTCCATACCAATGATGATACCGAAATCACCCACGGTATTTGGACATTCCGTGACACGAACACCGGGGTATTTGGTGCCATTGGGAAGTGCAATATCGATCAGATATACATTCTCGATTGTCTGCCCACCCCCGTGCCGAACGGGTGCCTGTGTAATGGGAACAATTCCTAACTGAGCCGCGAACCCCTTGGTTATTACGCAATTCGTGGCGCCAGTATCCCATAGGGCGCTGGTTTTCTCCATAGGTCGTCCAACTGCCGCCCATTCTGGTGCCCCAACAAATGCTTCGGTGCTGATGGAACGCATAATTCCATTCGCTCTTAGAGTGAATCCAGAATACAGAGGGAGAGCTGTATGGGGATCAGGCAAAACTTACGCGAGAATGAAAGCTTTGGACGTAACTTTCCTCTTCTTTAAAACATTGTTGAATTAAAAAAGTTCCAGGCGTGTATCTTTTTACACACTCTTTATATGCGTCAAGATCAGAGGGGTAATAGCCAATTACCTCTCCATCATAAATAGCTACGGATTCACCGATGTGGCCAGAAACAATTTCCGTCCGGTGCTCCATGAAGTATTCGAAGTTCTCTTTGAGAGATTTAGCCATATTGGGAGCTTCTAAAGCCCACTATCTAATAACCAGTTCCATTAAATTTTAATTCTTTTTCGGAATGTCTAAATAACCCCAATTTAAGGATTTTAGAGGCGGAATTTCATAATGAAAGAATCTTGCTAACAATAGGAAGAACAACGAACGACCCTCGAATCTCAGGCGTTCCGAGGGAGTGTGTAACATTATTAATTCATTCGGGAGTTGGATAGAATCCAACGCGGTAGCACTCGCAGCTCTGGTTGTAGCGGTCGTAGCAGTACGTGTCGCTATCTCGCAAGCTCGCAAGACCATTGAGATTGCAAAATGGCAAGTTGAACAGACAATTAAACAAGAGCAGTTGCAAGCAATTGCAGAGCAACGATACGCTATTTTTCAGCAGTTAGACCTCCTGCTATTGTACTATGGTGCTATAATTCATCGTCAACAAGGCGGCGGTATACTTGCTGCATATTCACTCGACCCGAAAGAGATCAGGCGTAAAATTTTGATTTTGCTCACCAGCCCTACCCAAATGGAAAAAAACGAAATCAAATCAATTTTGGGGGCAGTAAGCTCGGCATCAAGATTAAGTGATGAAGAGGCGATGACCCTTATAAAAACTCTTCACGGTGATCTTATAAAAGTTCTTAAACCTGAAATTACGAGCGCAATGGAAGAATTAAATAGACAAGAAAATTGACATCAAAAAATATAACGCCTAATTCGAGCAATTCTAATTAGGACACAACCAAATTTCACCCAATAATACCATATTCTTATGTATTTTTGAAACTTTTTTGATGTTTTTGTTGTTATAATAAGTGGAGGGGGACTATACCCTTCCGTCAAAATCTTCAAAATTCTTCACATTTAACGTTGTGCAACACTTGCTATGAAAGCATATCAACAATTATCGATCGATCAATTATTCGAACAAGAACGTGGCGAACCCGCGAAAATAATCTGGCGCACGAATCCGCGGCTTCGCGGGGGCGTTCCGGATCCCCAGGATGAACGTCTTATACAGATAGCCGGAAACGCTATCAATGTCGTAGCGGCCAGAAATGTCCGAGGGAATGTTCACCGGTCGGTTCAGATGGCGCTCGAACTCGCGGCTTCCGGCTCTCGTGTGCTCTATCTCAATAGCTATGCGGGTACAGACTTGCTCCGTGAAGCGATCTATTCCAATCTTCCCCGCAGCGAAGAAGAAAGCAAACCCATTCGCGAGCGGGTATCTATTATGGCATTTCCTTATGGAATGATGACCCGGTGCCTTTCGGACGCACGAGACGCCATTTATGAGGACATCGAGGACGACGAATCGGGAGAGACCGAACGCAAGCAGCATTGCGATGTCGTCATTCTGAATTCCTTCGAGTTTTCGACGTTCGATTACCGCGATAAGGTCACGCTTGCCTCGGAAATGTTAGAATGGGCGCAGGCTGTGCCGATCACGCTTGTCGTTTTTACACAGGAGTTGAGCACCTATATGTCGGCTGGCTCGCCTGTTCGCGGCCCTCTCGGACTCCTCACTGCCGCTGCCA
>PLXB01000095.1 GCA_003151215.1 Ignavibacteriota bacterium | reverse complement strand
TCGTTTGCGCACGGCTATTACGAATGCCAAAGGCGTGAATATGCCGAAAGACCGCGTCGAAGCAGCGATCCACCGCGCCTCAAGCAAAGATGCCGCCGATATTCAGGAAATCGTGTATCAGGGATACGGTCCTCATGGCATTGCCCTTGTCATAGAATGCGCTGCCGATAATCCTACCCGCACCGTTGCAAATATCCGTAGTTACTTTACCCGCGCAGGAGGAACAATGGGCACATCGGGCTCACTTGATTTTATGTTCGAGCGCAAAGGCGTCTTCAANNAGCTTGAACTTGATCTCATCGATTACGGAGCTGAAGATATTCAGAAGGAAGACGATGAGATCATTGTCTATACATCTTATACTGATTTTGCCGGAATGCAAAAGGGTTTGGAAGAAAAAAATATTGTTGTCACCGAAGCAAAGATCGAACGCATTCCGACAACGACAAAAGAACTTACTGAAGAGCAAGCAAATGAAGTTTTTGAAATGATCGATAAGATCGAAGAAGATGATGATGTGCAGGCAGTATATCATACTGTCGCATAAACGTTTCCTCCTTGGCGCGGAATTTGCATACTTGTATCACCCTATACTAAATAAAAGACAATCGCAGTTCGTGTTGTCGGGCGTCCTCCGCATTTTTAGCAAACTTTGTGTCATGTATGCATCATTTATGGATCAGCTTGAGGGCTGATTTTTTTGGGAGGACAAGCATCGGTGAGTGAGATCGAATTGGATCGCCTCAAATTGGCAAATCTCCGGAATCCTCGGAAGAGGCTTCCACTTCTTAATTCTATTGCCCTTGCCTGCCAAAGGTCTGAGGTTTCCTATGCTATAGAATTGTTGCGCGAAGCACTCCTTCTGTCGCAATCTTTTGGGAATCGGATCCATATCTNNTACGGAGGAATGATCGATGAAGCATTCTGGCATCTGGCAGTTGCAAAAGCAATGTTCAGGGATTTGAATGACAAGGATGGACTTGTCGATGTACAGCTTGTCAATGCAATGATCCTTTTGGAAAAGGGGGATTTCAAAGAGGCGTTTGAATTCGCAGATCTGGTGTATCGTTTTAGGCGCGGACTTCGGTATGCGACGACGTTTCCGGAGCCTGTCCGTGTCAGCAGAGACCGATTTAGCGGCGAATCAGTGTCGGTCGATCGTTCGCGCCGCAATAATGAACTGAAGCTTGCGAATGCCACGCGAGTGCTTGCTGCGATCGAAGCATCCCGGATGAATTATTTCAAGGCTCTTCAATACCTCGATGCGGATTTTGAATTATGGCAAAATTTAGGGGAGACTCAGGAAGCAGCGACTGCTTTGAACAGCGCCGGTCTTGTCTATTCAAGAATTCATGATTATCCACGAGCAATCGAATTCCTTCAGCGAGCACTTGCGATCTATCGCTCACGAGGCGCGCAAATCAATGTTGCAACGGCTCTTTCTCATCTGGGAAGCATTCGTAGAGAAATGGGCGATTATTCCACTGCTTTCGCGAATCTGAATGAAGCGTGGCTTACGCTTGCCGAGTTTAACCACCTTCCTTCCGAAGTCGATCTGTCATTAAAATTTGCAGAGTATTATTTCGGGCTTGGAGACTACGGTAAGGCATATGTATGGGCTTCAAAGAGTTTGGATCTCTCGGATATCGGCAATATTCGCAATCTGAAAAGCCAGATTCTTACTCTGATCGGAAAATCTTCCTTTCATCTGAAACGATACGATGAGGCCTTAGAAATTCTTGGTGAAGGACTGAAGATCGCCGAAAAAAATAATCGGCTCGAATCGAAGGTGCGTTCGTTGCAGTATCTGTATCTCTCACTTAAAGAGCTTGGGAGAATCGACGAAGCCTTTTCTTACCTTGAGCAATTCCAAAGCGCCGAATCCGCACTGCTGCAATATCAGGTTCAATTAAATGAGAACGCTATTCATGAACGGTTTGATGTAAAATGGNNACCGCGCTGAGAATAACGACCTGATGAGCGATGTAGAACGGCTTACACACGAACTTTCCAAAGTCCTGAGGCAAGTCCGAAAGAAAGATGAAGTGCTTGGAAAACTCAAAAAGGAAAGCTCTACGCTGGTGAACTATTCACCTGAAACTCAGGAAGTTCTCAAACCCATATTCAATCGCATTAACCATGTATTGCGGGAGACAAAAAGGGAGGGAGATACATCGAAAAAACTGCAGGAGATACAAACACATTTTATTCGGGAGTTACGACGAAGTCATCCCACATTATCAAAGGCGGAACTAAGGATCTGCGCCCTGCTCCATTTAGAAATGTCCTCTATCGAGATCGCTTCCGTCCTGAACATTTCAGTTAGAACTGTCGAAAATCATCGCTCCCATATTCGGCAAAAACTCAATCTCAGCGAAAACCAATCGATTCAAGAAGCTCTTGGCAAGGTTCTATAAATCTCTATCCAGTTTAATAATTTATGAGTATTTGCTAAGTAGTAAATAAGTAGTAAATAAGTAGTCGTTTATCTCCCCAATCAAATAATAAAATTGAGTAGCAAGTGAGTAGTTATTATGAGAGATAAATAAGTATGTTTGCAGTATCAAAATTATGAGAATGTATTTTGATATTTACGGTAATGTCCGGTCGTACCTCTTCATTTTGGAAAGTCGTTGATCTCTTAAAAATAGATATTTTTATGCGTATACTTTTTATCTTGACGGCATTTATTGCTCTTC
>PLXB01000462.1 GCA_003151215.1 Ignavibacteriota bacterium | reverse complement strand
GAGCTGAAAGACTGCCGGATGAAAAGATGAGGGCAAGAATAACACAGCAAACCATAAATGCGAGTCCGGTGAGGCGGACCCTCAATCCGCCCCACCGGACCGGTGGACTAAGGGTCCGCCCCACTACTTTGATGTAATCAACTTCATTCCCCACGCTCTTTAATCCTCTTGATCGTCTCTTCATCATACCCCGCCTTGCGTAAATTCTCATCGTCCTGAATCGTATTATAGACAAGATGCAGCATCTTCTGCGACATCCCCATCATCGAGAAGCCGCCATCGTGGAAAAGGTTTTGCATTGTAACCTTTTTTGTCAGGTCAGATAGTAGAGTGGCGCAATAATCGCCACATTCTTCGGCGCTTGCATTACCAAGCGGAGCGAGGAGATCGGCGAAATAATACATCTTATCGAAATCCTCGATGCCGCTTCCTGCTCGTGTCCAGGTAGGAGATTGCGAAACGGTATTAATACGAATTTTTTTCGCGCCAAGTCTGCTGCCGAAATTCCGTGCAATAGATTCGAGAATTGCCTTCGCCTCTGCCATATCGGTATAAGTTGTGAATGGACGCTGCGCCGCCATGTGAGTCAGAGCGAGAATACTTGCATGATCATTAAGCGCATCGTTTGCCAGAGCCGAGTTAATGAGCTTATGTAGCGAAAGTCCGGATACTTCGAGTGTCTTGATATACCAATCGTAATTCAGATTCTCGTACGGAATGCCTTTGCGGATATTCGCCGACATACCAATTGAATGCACAAAAAAATCTATCTTACCAAATCTTTCTTTGACGGTCTTGAAGCAGGCATCGATCTCTGCCATATTCGTAGCATCGCATGGAATCAGCGGTGCATCTCCGCATAGCTTAGCAAGTTCCTGGGGCTTGCCAATGCGAAGAGCAAGGGCAACGTTGCTAATAGCAAGTTCTGCGCCTTCGCGATATGCGGCAGTCGCAATATGCCAGCCGAGGCTCGATTCATCTAAAGGACCGAAGATAATACCTTTCTTGCCCTTCAAAAGTCCGTAAGATTTTTCCGCCATAAATATGGTTTTTTGTGAGAGGGAGTAAACACGGAAGCGGGAGTAAATGTCTCAGTCGAAAGACAATACCCCCTGCTCCCCAAACTCATAAAACACTAAACCCGATAACAGCTTCGGATAGAAGTAAGTGGATTTCTGCGGCATGAATTCGCCTGAAGCAGTTACATCTATTACTTCCTGCGGCGATGTCGGACCCAGAATAAAAGCAGCGTCATATTCATGCTCGATTAACATAGAGTCTAATTCAGGAAGCGTATGCGGATAGAGTAAACTTGTTTTGTTATCGATCTCTGTTTGCGTAAGTCCTGCAATTGGCTTCAGGATTTTCTCATGGAGCCGATACACAGCAAGCTTATCCAGCGCTGAGGACTTTGAAAGATCGGAAGTATCTTTTGCCAGAACATACTTCGGCTCTTCAGGCATTTGAATAAGTGTCAGGGCATTCAAATCCGATGCAAGATGGCTCATTCCTTCATCGCGTGAGTTCATTATCTCGATAGAAAAATCTTTTTTCAGATCGGCAATGAATTTGAACTGATTAAAATCTTTCTTGCCATAAAGTATCCTGTATGTCGGCAATATAACTGTGCCCTCTGAGTGAAGATTTGCAATAAAGATCATGATATACTGAGCCGCTTCATTTTCCGGATGTTCTTCGCCATAAGCAAGCGCCGTCTCATACCGGTGATGCCCGTCTGCGATAATGACTTTTTTCGAAGCGAGAAGCTTTTCCAATCTTGTGACTTGTGCAGGATCGCTCAGCTTCCACATCGTATGGCGGATAGTATCAACATTTTTAAGAGCTTCATCAATATCTGCAAGAGGCGGGTTTGCAACCACACTATCGATCGTATGATCAAAGATAAGTGCACTATCATCTATAAGTCCGAAGATAGGGCTGAGATTAGTCTCTGTGATAGAAAGAAGCTGCATCCTATCTTTCTTCGGTCCCGACAGTGTGCGCTCATGCGGAAGAACATCGCCAGTTGAGTAAGGCGTTACGCGAAGTCTGCCAAGCACTCCACGCCTTGTAACCTGCTCACCACTCGGAGTTTTGAATGTCTGGTAATAGACATAGAATGCGGGAGACGAATCAGCAAGAAGTACTCCTTTCGCTTTCCATTCATCAAGATAATTCTTGGCACATGTGTAGGGATCAGAATCATGATTCAATTCTAATCGCACGACGTTGTGCGGATCTTTTGCATAGAGCTCTTCCTGGTATGCCGGGGAGATAACATCATACGGGGGAGACACTACATTCTTAGGTTGGACTTTTTCTGAGTTATAACGTGTACCGTGAAATGGTAAAAATTGGTTCATCTTCTCCTTGTTTTTTGCAAATTCTTTTTATAGCTATTATTCAATACCCAACTTAACACAAGTATAGAAAGAACTATGACACCAATAAAAAGATAGATCGTCGTTTCGTCAGGATGTCCGTTTCTGCCGAGAACGCGTCCGACGACGATGATTGAACCGACAATGCAAGCCAGAAGCCCTTTGTAAAAGGTTTTACGGTAACCGGCATCTTTAAAAAAAGTAAACATCTATTCTAAACTCCGTACCCCATCTCACGCAGAGCATTCTTGTCATTCCGCCAATCGCTTTTCGCTTTCACATGAAGTTCGAGGTAGATGGGATGTTCGACGAATTGTTCTATGGATTTTCTTGCACGGGCACCAAGATTCTTTAACGTCTCCCCGCCTTTGCCTATTAGGATAGATTTCTGGGAGTCGCGTTCGACAAGGATATCGGCACTGATGAACCACTTCCCTTCTTCACGCTCGGAATAATCCATAATGACAACTTCAGTTGAGTACGGAATCTCTTCCTGAAATTCATGAAAGATCGCTTCACGGATAAGCTCGCTTGCGAAGAAGCGTTCGTTCTGATCGCTGAGTTGATCGGTATCGTAAAATGCTTTGTCGCCCGGAAGATATTTATGCAGAACTTCAACAAGCTGCTTGATATTATACTCTTTCCTGGATGAGATCGGAATAATATCCGAAAAAATATTCATCTCACCATATTGTGCAAGAAGAGGAAGCACCTTTTTCTTATCTTTGAAAAGATCCATTTTCGAAATGGCAAGTACGATCGGTTTCTTCCCGGCGATCTCAATATATTTATTCCATTCTTTCGGAAGCGCTCGTTCCGGTGACATCGTTGCTTCGACAAGAACGAGAATGACATCAGCATCGTCAAAAGAATGACTCACTTCCGAAAGCAGAGCTTTATGATGCAGGGTTGTCGGGCGCGGCATGATGCCGGGGGTATCGAGAAAGATGATCTGCTCATTCTCAGATGAATAGATGCCGAGCACACGCTTGCGAGTTGTTTGCGGCTTTGCAGAGATGATCGAAAGCTTCGTTCCGAGCAATGCATTAAGCAGTGTGGATTTCCCCGCATTCGGAATGCCGACTATGGCGCAATACCCAGATTTGAACTGATTTGACATTTTGGATTATGGCACTCGGATTTCACGGATTAAACAGATTTACACGGATCTGATCAGTGCTGATCCATCTAATCCGTGAAATCCGTGTGCTATTCTTTATTTGCATGTACAACCTGCTCAGTCAAAAATTCCTCCATCGCTGATTTCTCCGATTCACCAAGCTTATATGTAAATGCATTCAAATACATCA
>PLXB01000026.1 GCA_003151215.1 Ignavibacteriota bacterium | reverse complement strand
GCTGCCATCCTGACCGAGCGAATAGGGAAGAGTGGTATGTTCGGAAAAAGGGTTCGGATAATTTGTACCGAACGAAGCTGCCTTCGTTGCAACGGGAGATACGCTATTGGTCTGTCCGTCAACGAGGGTGACTCGGAGTATCTTCGACGAATTACCGGAATTCAGGATCGTTACCCAAACGGTAGTGCCATTGGTGCGCGGATCAAGTTCAATTCCGCGGACATTTGTTCCCGAATTAACTCCATCCTGCACGAACCATGAACCGAGTTCTGTTGCATCTTCGCGGTTGAGCCGCAAAATATAACTGTCGTACAGTGTTGCATTGGCATCAGTACCCTGGAAATCCGTCCAGGTATGAAGCAGGGTATTTGTCGTCGGATCAAGGGTAAGACATCGCGGGCCGAACGGAGCTGTTCTATTTGCCGATGCGGCAAGATTCAGATCATAATATGCGGTCGCCGGAGATTTTTTGCTGACGACATGAATCACATTATTATTTCTATCAGCAAGGAAAAGCGAATCGCCGCTGACAAAGATCCCTGTTCCGTAAGTACATGGTGAATTCCAGGTATGGACGATCGTACCCGAAGTGGTTATTTCATATATTCTGGAAATAACGGGCGTCGTTTGAAGAGCCTGATGAACGAATAGATGTTTCGTATCCGGGTCGTACTTGATGCGGNNGCCTGAAACAGTAATATGTCCGAGCAATACGCCTGTATTCGGATCGATCTTATAGATCTTCGGATCGACAGGGGCCGGCGGCGTTGTAAAAGAAGTTACCCAAAGAACGTTATTATCCTTATCGTAACCAAGATCATACATATAAATAGATTGCTCGCTGAATGTCGAAAGGGTCGAACCTGCAGTACGAACTCTGATCCTGAATGATTGTGATTGTAAGATAGTGGAGCCGCTCGTTACCCGAACCAAAGCATTTTCCGTTGTTNNGATATTTCCGGCTGCGGCGTTTGCAACGGTCTGCCAGGAAGCAGCATTATCGGTACTTATTTCAATCTTTGCACCGGATGTTATACCGTACCATCCGATCTTCGCCGGTTCTCCGATATACCATACATCGGAAATCGTCGGAGTAGTAATGCCCGAAGTCATTGCTGCCATCGGTGCTTCCCAAAGTGACCTTCCATGTGTTCCTGCACGGATGACCCTGTTATTTTTATGGTAGGCAATATCCGAAATGGCAACGTTCGGAAGTCCCGTACCATAAGGGATCCAATCCGCTCCGTCATCGGGCGAGAAAAATACTCCGATGTCCATTCCGACATAGAGGTTTGTCGGGTTACGATCGTCAATAATAATTCCATTGCAGGAAATATCCGGAAGAGTAGAACTGATATCGTGCCATGTTGCTCCGAGATCCGTCGTTTTCATAACATGGCTTGCGCCAAAACCGGAAAGACCAACGTAGAATGTGTTTATATCAGTCGGGCTGACTTTAATAGCGGTAATATCTCTTCCCGGAAGACCTGCAGAGCGATCGGTAAAAGTGACGCCGTTATCGGTCGTACTCCAGATCTTCCCTTCAGTCGTACCAATAAGAAGTGTTTTCCCGTCGCCGGCAGGGGCAATGGCAGAGATGAAACCACTCGAAGCAAGTTCTCTGGGGCGTTCTGTCCATGATGAACTGCCGCTCTTCAGGAAGTAGAAGAATCGCGATCCGGTATACATGATATGATTTTTTTCATCTTGTGCAAGCGGCACTAACCAGCCCACGCTATCATTGGAATTGATCCCGTTATCATTCGGATGAACGATCATATATGACGGTATAATATAATAGATCGTATTATGATCTGCGGCGTCAACTGCCACGGTACCTCCGTCACCACCGGCAATTTCCTGCCACTCACCGTTGCGTCCTCCGCTCAGCGTTCCGTTATCCTGATTTGCCGTATAAGAAAGATCATCGACGGTTTGATCTATCGCAATGCCATACGATTGTGTAATGGCTAAACTATCCTGATTGATCGTAAAGGTTGTGCCTCTATCACTCGATACTGCAATTCCGCCATCGGAACCGGAATAGAAAATATCAGAGCCGCTTTTGGAATAGGCGCCTGAATGTTGATCGGGATGAATGCCCGAAAAGGAATAGGCTTGCCCGGCATCGATCCAGGAGTTGCCGCCGTCTTCGGTTTTCCATACGGAAATTCCTCCGACGACGAATTTATTCGGATCGCTCGGATCCCGTTGGAGAAATGCATCATACCAACCTTGTATCGCTGGCGGCGATGTACCCGGTATCGTAAAAATATCGTTCCCGTTTCCGATATTATTGGAAATATCATTCCAATTATATCCTCCGTCGATCGATTGTTGAATGGCTTCGAGAGATCCGTCATACGCTATGGAAAGTCCTACAACATCTTTTCCGTTTTTAGGATCGACACCTACATGAACGCGGCGCATCTGGCCAGGAATGCCGGCGCCCGGAGTAAAATTATTGACATTATTCCAACTGACACCACCATCTTGCGAAAGATAAATACCATGTGCCGGTACGGCAACATAAAGATAGTCGGTATTATTTGTTGTTGTGAACGCTATATCAGTTACATCACCGGGAGGAAATGGCGCTGTCGTCTTTGTCCATGTCGCTCCGGCGTCGTCGGAAATATAAAGGCCGCCGCCTGAGCCTGCGCCGCCTGCATAAATTGTGGAAGTCTTATTGGGATTAATGATGATTTTGCTGAATGCTCCGACATTTCCAAGACCCGATGGATGCCATGTCGCTCCGGCGTCTGTGGTTTTTAAAACTCCGGCGCCGTAATAATTATCTGCCTTCCAGTATTCACCTGTTCCGGCATAGAGAATTTTAGGATTCGATGGATCGATGGCAAGAGCGCCCATAGCAAGAGAGTAC
>PLXB01000028.1 GCA_003151215.1 Ignavibacteriota bacterium | reverse complement strand
GTTTAGTGTGGTATGAAGAAATTAGTGGTGGTTTTCTTATGCTTCTTTGCTTCGAACGCACTCGCATCAAAGCCCGATAGCGGCATCTGCCCGTGGAAGTTGCCGTTTACGATGCGAATTACCGGAATTGGAAACGAGAATTGGCAAAGTCGATCCCTCTTGGGTAGCCATTCTAAAGAACAGGATACTGAGTCCACCATTTCACTTGTGGACTCATTCGTGATTACATTAGATACTTCTTCAGCTTACTTAAATGATTCGGTCAATTATTCCTTCAATCGCGATACACTGAAGTTTTCCAAAATTTTTATAGACACCTCAATGTTACTTACTGGTGTCCCTCAAAAACCAGCGAACTCCTTCGAATCGCTTGAAATTATTTTCGATTCCGCTAAAAGTGTAATTACAGCTATCCATGTTTTTAAGGTTGATTCAAGTTCCACTGACAACGGTTGGAGTACAAATTCCTCAGTAGTTTATAATCTTAATTTCTCTTCTTTGTTATTTGATGATTCATCAATTTATACTATTGACTCTTCACTTGCTTCACATCAAGCCTTATTATCAGAAGACGGAGCTGTTACTTCAATTGTCTCTACTGATCCAGAAGACTACTATTTGTATGAAAATTGGAATTTCACCGCCTCCTTCGTCACGCTCTCTGGTATTTTCCGTACCACCACTTTTTCAGATCCCCCATCAATAGTTACCGAAGCGCCCCAGCCCAACAATCTCGCCATTTACGCTTCGAATGGTTCCATCGCCTGTTCGTNNTTTTATTTTGTGCGGCTGGAAGGCGTGATGGCGAAGGTTTATATTTCAAATTAGCATCATGAAGTACCTACTAACGCTACTTTTATGCTTCTTTGCTTCGAACGCATTCGCCTCGAAGCCCGATAGCGGTATCTGCCCGTGGAAGATGCCGTTTACGATAAATATTTCTGCTAAAGGTAACCTTCACAGCCACAATGAATTCATCCCAACGCATGGTCCTACTCAATATAATGACAATGGAACTGGTCCAGATTCTGAAACGCTTTCAATTACAATTGACTCCGGTCATTGTTCAATGAAAAACGACACGTTACAATACGACAGAAGTTATCTCGATACAGTCTGGCATGCCTCGTATTGGTCGTCAGCTACCATTATTTTTGCGCACGGGATTGATTCTATTATTACCATTAGATTCTCTGGCGGCGAACAGGTGAATGGGCCTTCTCCGCAATCGTTTAGTGATCAATACCAATTCCAAGCTTTTTCACTTTTGTATGATGATTCATCGATATTTTCAGCAGACTCCAACTTTTCGGATCATCATATTTCCGTCGGAGATGATCAACTAACTATTGATTCTCTTGACCCTAGATACGGTATTTTTGGATGGTTTTATTATAAGGATTTCTCGGCTACATCCGCCACCCTTTCCGGAATTTTCCTTCCAACCACCTTTTTGAATCCACAGACTGGAAGAATACCCTGGAAGTTACCGCTTCAAATCAATATTCGAGCCATTGGAATCGATACCACGCCGGGAGCTTCCGATACGTTATCGTTCAGTTTCACAGGAGCTAACCCTTCTTACAGCTCCCGGGATACGTTGGAATTTTATTCGTCCACTCAGAGCGCCACCTATCCATTCCAAAGTAATACCACTACCTCAATTGTGTTTGCCTTCGTTCCGGGAGAAGATTCCATACGAACTCTTTCGATATTCACAAGCGGTACTACAACGGCGACAGACGGCAATTCGCAACAGACATGGCAAGGCGAGACTAACTTCCAGATTTCCTCACTTGCCTATAATGATACGACTATTTATACTGAAGATTCATCCTTTTGTAATCACGATATTTCTCTGACCTCGTACGAAACTACTAATTCCCCGCACCCCAATACAGTTCTTCAAAACTTTACGGCGACTTCAGTATCACTCTCAGGAATATTTCTTTCCAAAACATATTTAGCTTGTGAGTCAAGTGCAGTACAAACAAATTCTGGAAGCAGTTTGAGGATATTCAATTCTAATGGCTCCATNNTTTTATTTTGTGCGGCTGGAAGGCGCGATGGCGAAAGTTTATATTGCAGAGTAGTCGGAGAAACGTTGCGGCTTATGCACCCCAGAAAAAATTTGTCGAATTTAAAGACCCTACGCTAATTCTTTCATAACTTTGTATATTAATCTTGATCTTGAACTCAGATTTTTATCATTAATCTTCAAAAACACTATGAAAAAACACTTACTTTTTCTTGCTGCTGCAACCCTTCTGGCCTTCGCGGTATTGATGCCTTCGCGCGCTTCCGCTCAATTTACTAATGGCTCCATTTATCTCGGACCCGAGCTTGGCCTCGGACTTGGGTATGGCGGAGGCATCGTTCTCGGCGGCATGATCGAATCGCCGATCACCAATCCCGGAACGGTCGGTTCTGGCCGGCTTGCTATCGCTGCCCGCATTGATTATTATAGCTATTCCGTACCAGATTTTTCGTACTCATGGATTCCGATAGGTGTCTATTGCGATTACCATTTCGTGATCAATGACCCTAAATGGGATCTGTTTGCCGGACTTGGGCTTGGATACGTGATCGTCAGTGAGAGCTACTCCGGACCAGATGCGGGATTGTTTAATTATGCTTATGGAGGAAGCACCGTATTTATCGCGGTCCAGGTTGGCGCTCGTTACTTCTTTTCGCCGAATATGGCGTTACGAGCTGAGTGGGGTTTAGGTTATCTTCCGCTCGGCATCGGGATCGACTTCAAAATCTGAGCGAATGTGGCAGGTGGCGGCTTTCAGGTCGTCACCTGCGTATGCAGAGCGATCTCCTCAAGTACGGAACTTACTTTGAGACAATTCATCATCTCGCCTTCGAAGACGAGCGCTTTGCCACGCGTATGTACTTCCCACGCGACGGCTGCACCATCA
>PLXB01000210.1 GCA_003151215.1 Ignavibacteriota bacterium | reverse complement strand
AAAATATCCGGCTATTGTGGATCGCTTTGAGTTGTTCGTGTTTGGCCGCGAAATTGCGAATGCCTTCTCTGAATTAAATGATCCAATCGACCAGCGTGAGCGCTTCGAATCCCAAGCTAAAGCAAAAGAAGCAGGCGATGAAGAGGCATGCGAGGTTGATGAAGATTTCCTCCGGGCTTTGGAGACCGGAATGCCGCCTACTGCAGGACTTGGATTCGGAATAGATAGACTTGTGATGATCATGACGGGAGAAGAGTCCATTCGCGATGTCGTGCTCTTTCCTGCGATGCGGCCGGAGAAATAATTATTTATTAATTCCTTGCAAGAAGATCGAGAGACATAAATCTTTTTTCGATATGGTATTCTTTTTTAAAATCCTTACTCTGAGCTATTGCTGAATAGTAACTAAAGGTTGGCCGTGAGTCAGACAAAATCACTGATTCCGCATCACCACTTGGAAGGATTATATAATCNNATGCATTTGCTGCTATTCCGAGCTTTAGATTCTGTGCAATATGAATATCAGCGAGCCCTGAAAGATCTATAACCCGCATATTTAGATTTAGATATGCAATAAGTCCTGCCTCACCGGTCGCAATAAGAGAGGATTTTCCACCATGATGACGAATCCAACTTCCAACTTCAAAATTCCAGGGAGATGAGTGACCGGTTTGAGCAGAAAAGCCCGTACCCATTGTCTGTATTTGTCCCCGAATAAGAATACGATCGGCAAAAGCTGTTGAGAACGAAAGGAACAGAATGAAAAGCAAAAATTTCGAAACACCGGCCTTACTAAGAATATTTCCAGTGTTGAGTAAATTTATCAATCCCGACATTCCAGCAGCTATAGCTAAGAAGAATATAGGCGCAACGGGGATGAAGAAGCGGAAGCCGGCCATCCAATCTCCCCCGCTATAAAGCATAAAGACGAGTGATGCGGCGACAAGCACTTGGCAATATTTAAATAGAGACGACGCCCGGTTCTGAGAAGCAAACGGGATCGCAAGAATGAGAGGGCCTCCGATCATGCAGACTCCTCCAAGAATATATTTCATACTTAACAGATAACTTTTGAAACCGCCCCCTGTTTTTGCATAGAATGTGTTCGGCAGAATGTCATGATATGTAAGATATCTCCATGCCATGAATATAGAGAAAATAATGAAAAATGGAAGAACAAGAGATAGTCCTTCAATACGGCGAAGTGATCTTCTGAGCCCATATAAGGTAAATCCTATAGCCATAACTGCATGAAGCAGAGGTTCAGGACGAGTAAGAGATGCTAAAGCCAGGGTGATCGAAAATAATATGAAGTATAGCAGGGGTACTGTTTCTTCATTCTCCTTCTTTTGCCATATTTTTTGAAAAAGAAAAATCGAAAGAGTCAGGAAAAATGCTGTAACTAAGGATTCCAATCCTCCACAGCACCAAAGTACAAAGGGACCGCAAGACACTGCAATAAGAAGAACAAGCAATCGTAATGGGATAATGCTATCACTCTTCCGTTCTAATTTTTTTGCTATAAAGAATAATAAGACAAGTACACCGATCCCAAAAACAAAACTCATTCCTTTAGCAAACCAGAGCAATCCGAATGCTGAATGTGAACTGTTAAGACCGAGCGATGCTGCTGCGACCAGCAGTACAACCCACAGAGGATTTGAATACCCTTCGTNNCAAAACGCATGGAGATGAAGACATCATCGACTCCAAAATTGAGATAGTCAATGACCTGTGCAAAAAAAAGCAGGAGAATCGAAGTAACGAAAACCAGCCGCAATAATTTGCAGGAGACCTCTTGCGAGAATGGACTGTACTTCATAAGTTTTGAGGAAAAAAAATTCCTCCCCTTATAATAAGTACCTCCTACAGACGAAAGGTAACAGCAGGTCACGAATTGTTGACCTACTTTGCTTCCCTTATTAATTCATATGGTGCGCCTGCTTTATATCATTTCCTCTCTCATACTCAACCAACCGCCAGATATTTTGATGAATCTCTTCGATGGAGTCCTCACCGTTCAGGACATTGATCCGGTCGGAGTGATGCTGAGCCTGATACATATATCCTTGCAGGACATGCGAATAAAATGTTCCTGTTTCAGATTCGATGCGGTCGTTCTTCGAATTTTTGCGGCGGCTTATTGCTACATCAAGCGGAATATCGAGGAGGAATGTAATATCCGGCGCAAGCTCTGAAGAAGCCAATTCATTGATGTGTTCGATATACAGTAAGGGTATCCCCCTTCCAAAACCCTGATAGGCGACAGTAGAATCGGTGAAGCGATCCAGGATAACGATTGCCATTCGTTCGAGCGCCGGAAGAATCACTTCGCGTACAAGCTGTGCACGGCTTGCAGCAAAGAGCAGAAGTTCTGCTTCAGGGGTCAGCGGATGAGAGAATTCTTTGCCAAGCAATATTGCGCGTACGTGCTCTGATAGCTCCGTTCCGCCCGGCTCCCGCAAAAGCAGTACTTCGATATTTTCTTTGCGCAATCGCTCGGCAAGCAGAGCAGCCTGTGTCGATTTTCCACAGCCATCGATACCTTCAAACGTGATTAACATAATGCAAAATTAAGGAAGTCCGATGCCTGAAGGTTCTGATTCCGTAAATTTGCATCCAATGCAGAAATTCAAGATCGATTCCATACTCCTTTATAACGCCAAACGCGAGGGTTTCAGCGATAAGCAGATCGCCGAAATATTCAAGGTATCCGAGGCCGAAGTCCGTACCGAACGCAAACGGCTTGGCCTTATTCCTGTCTTTAAAACAGTCGATACGTGTGCTGCCGAATTCGCGGCGGAGACTCCGTATCATTACTCGACGTATGAAGAAGAGAATGAATCGAAGCGCACCGCAACAAAGAAAGTTGTGATCTTAGGCGGCGGGCCGAACCGCATCGGACAGGGCATCGAATTCGATTATTGCTGCGTCCATGCTGCCCAAGCTCTTGCCGAAGAAGGCTTTGAGACAATCATGATCAACTGCAATCCCGAAACCGTCTCTACCGATTACG
>PLXB01000461.1:416-6666 GCA_003151215.1 Ignavibacteriota bacterium | reverse complement strand
AATAACAAAAGTCCCGAATCAGCCTCCAAATTATAATAACGTAAGTCCGATCTATGGAACAGATGAGCGAATCATCTTTACTTCGGATCGTCCGCGAGAAGGAAAGGCATATCTCTATCCGCTGCTCGATGAACATTTCGCTTTTTTTTCGACGACAGGTCTTTGGAGTTTAGACCCCGTAAGCGGTGATCTTTTTCAGATGAATATCAGCCCAAGCGGCGCATTCAATCCTTTTATCGATAGCTACGGCAGAGTAGTTTTTACGCGATGGGATCACCTGCAACGCGATCCGCTTGCAGATCGGGATGCTATGGGTATCGGGCACTATGGTACGTTCAATTATTCCGATGAGTCTGCAGCTGCAACAGCGACGTCCAGCCGAGATGAAATATTCCCTGAGCCTGAGCCGTTTCGCAACGATCTCCTTCAAGGGACAAATATTATCGGCCAGACATTCAATCAATTCTTTCCATGGCAGATCAACGAAGACGGAACTTCCGAAGAAACATTAAATCATATCGGAAGACATGAGCTACTTCCGTTTTTTTCAGCGTCGATCAATGACGATACGAATGTCTATGATTTTAACTTTGCAACTTCCGGCAGATTGAATGACTCTACACTATTGCAGAATATCCTTCAGCTTGCTGAAGATCCGCTAAATCCCGAAATATATTATGGCGTAAATATTCTGGATTTCGATGTTCATTCGGCAGCCCAGATCGTCTCGTTAAACGCCAATCCATCGCTCGATCCCGGAGCAATGGCTTTTACTTATCTTACCGATAGGGCGACTCTGACCGCAACACCGGAAGGCACGCCGACCGATCCGAATAACTCCGGGCATTACCGTAACCCGCTTCCGCTGACAAACGGAAAACTCCTTGTCGTCCATACTGCCGAGCCTCGCGTTGATAAGAACAAGGGCACAAGGTCTCATCCTTTATCCCGATATGATTTTCGCATTAAGACGATGAAGGAATCGAATCATATGTGGACTGCAGATTCTCTGATCACTCCCGGTATATCAAAAACAGTAAGCTACTGGGATCCCGATACACTCGTAAGTTATAGCGGACCCTTTTGGGAGCTCGATCCTGTCGAAGTCACTCCGAGACAGAAGCCGGTGCGAAGAGCCTCAACACTTGCCGTACCCGAACTGCAAGTCTTCAGCGAAGAAGGTGTGAATGAAGCGGCATTTCGCGAAGATATGAAACGGCACGATCTTGCAATGATCGTTTCACGAAATGTTACACATCGCGATAAAAGCGATCATCAGCAGCCATATTTTCTGAAAGTCCATAACTCTGCAACGCAAAGCGCAAATCCACATGGCAAGATTTACGATGTTGCCCATGCCGAGCTTTATCAAGCCGATTACATTCGCGGTATGACCTACGGCAACCCTGCTCCTGTTCCGGGGCGGCGCGTGCTTGCACAGTTAATGCATGACAGTGCAGTGCATGATAATCCTTCCCTTGCAGGAGAGAAGCCTTATACGACGAAGATATTTCCTGACGGATCTTTTGCAGCATTTGTTCCCCCGCAACGAGCGATCGTCTGGGCGCTGACCGATAGCAATTCAACTACCATTGTCCGGGAGCGGTATTGGATCACCACTCAGCCCGGTGAGATCCGAGTCTGCGCATCCTGCCACGGAACAAACGATGAAGCACTCATTCATGCCGATCCTCCTCCGCAGAATGAACCTGAAGCATTGCGGTCGCTGCTTAAATACTGGAAGTCCTCGCATACGCCGCTCTCTCCGGAGCTGGTATCACCGCCGAACGATTCCGTTGCGCCGATGACCGTTCTCTTAACGTGGAATAAAATACAAGGCGCCGTTACATATCAAGTAACGACATCGGCAACTCAGGATTTTGCGAATATCCTTTTTGCATCTGCCCAGCTCTCCGATACATCGCTTCTGTATTCGACTGGGAAAAACAGCACAGCATTCTTCTGGCGTGTTCAGGCATCCGGCGATACGAGTGCGGCATATTCAGGAGTATGGAAGTTTACGACGGAAGGAATATCCGCTGTACCTACCGATGAGAATCGTGCCGGCATATCCATAATGAATCATCCGAATCCATTTAGCATGACAACAACGATCGACTTCACGCTGCGAAATTCCGAAGCAGTGAAGATCACAATTTTCAATGTACTTGGTCAGGAAATTACTACCCTTGCAAATGGTTTTTATGATGCCGGAAAGCATTCTCTTTTCTGGGACGCAAAAAATCTTCCCGGCGGCACTTATTATTACCGCATGACAGGTAATGAGGGAATACATACCGGATCAATGAGTATCATAAGATAATCCCGGATTGCCGATCCGTCTTCCCGCACCTCTTTCCGCGCTTGGCTATCTCGGCGAAGTTGCCTTGTAACTGCATTATAATTCAATAACATCGCTATGCACATTCCGTTTTTCCTTCTCATTCTTTGACTTTCCACTTCCCAATCTTGTAATCTCAAAATCTCCTCGGATTCAGGTTCAGATATTCCCGGTAGTTGCCTTGTAACTCCATTAAATTCAATTATATCACTATCCGCACAATAGGTGCTCGTCCTTTTTATAAGACAGCATAAAGCATGTCATTGCAAGTTGGAGAGCAGTCCGGCGTAGCAATCTAAAATTCCGACGGTAATTACCTGCTTGAGCCATATATAACCTCCTATAAATCAACATACTAACTTTACACACTACACTATTTCCTTTCCCGTTTTCGCTTTTCACTTTTCGCTTGTACAGGTGCTCATCATTGACAAGATCAATATACGAAATAAAAAAGTATTTGTCAAGGTGCCTAAATTCGATTGTGGAAAATTTGTTAGTAAGGTTTTGTATAAATATTTTTGATATTTGAGGAAGAATTCAGCACTTCTATTACTTCAGTTTTTCTTCCGAATCACGACGGATGCTTAGTAATTCCTAAGTCGTGATAACTTTTGTGAATCCTGCTCTTCTTAAACCGAGAACCAACGTTCTATCACCGGACCAAAGCAAACCGCGCAAATGTCTTGCAAGCGCAACGAATGCCACATCATCGACATCAATATCTTTGACTAACAATTCCGAGCTGAGCCAGATGCGAGGGGAAATGAGTCTCTCCTGATGGAATTCGATCCGCTTGTAGATGCGATACTGAGATTGGCGAAGTTCTTCTTCGCTGAGTTTGGAAATACTCCTCAATTTATTCCAGTGGTCTTCGATCTCTTCCTGTAGAAAATGAGGCGCTGAAAAAGAGAACAGATCTTCGGAGTTAAAAAGGAGATCACCGATGGATCCTGTATATTTCAGAAGGGCGCTGAAAATAATATTCGAATCAACAATGATCTTCACTTCACCAGATGAGCCTTATTCTTTTTCCACCATCCCTTTTTAATTTGTTTGGCAAGCTTATCGATATCGGATTGCGTGGCTTTGCTCCTGGCAGTTGCTTCTTTATATTTCAGGAAATCGATCAATCGCTCAAGCCCCTTGCTATCGACGTAGGATGGCAGGCGTATGATGATCTCATCTTGTGTGCGTTCTATAAGCATATCTATAAAATGAATATGATGCCCAAAGAGTTCAAAACCGCCTGTTTAGGATTGACTCGTATATAAAAAAGCGTTTGTCAAGGTGCTCAAACAGGAATTCATCAAAGAGGCACCTATTAAATATTCATCCCCGACCCGTCAAATAATCCGGTAACTTTTCTTCTTCCGAAGCGTTATCTATCGAAGCATATTCTTCTCTTTTTTCTATGAGCACACATCATCCTCGGTTACGATTTCTTTTTGCTTTTTTCCTGCTGATGCTTGCACCGGCTTCGCAAGGATTTGCAAAAACCCATATTATTCAATTTGGCGCCGTTTACGGTTTTGCCTACTTTCCGAATTCCCTAAATGTTTTCGTCGGCGATACAGTCAAGTGGGTAGGAGATTTTAGCACGTATAGCCTGCAATCATCATTGGTGCCTTCCGGGGCAACACCGATTGGTCCTATCACTACAAATGACACTTTTACGTATGTCGTAAAAATTGCAGGGGAATACGACTATCAAAATGAAAAATATTATTCCCTCGGAATGCTCGGAAGCTTTACGGCAACAAAGCAACTTTATGGTTTGACCAACGAAGGAAATGAGTTTTATTTAGGGATGCTGTATCCGAGTTATAATACTGTTGCTTCACCATTTGTTACTAATGATTTTCGTGTATTTTTATTAGTATCCACATATTATGATAACGAGATCTATGCCTCATATTTTGATGCAAGCGGAAAGGAACTCTCTCCGCAGAATTTTCATATTGACGCCGGTTCTTCCGTGAAAATACCTCTTGATGTTCCTTCAATGCAAATGGATACGACTTCGGATGCACCTGCATTTAGATCCTGCCATATCAAGTCAACATATCCTATCACAGTGTTTTATATGAGTGTCGGTGTTTGCTCTGCCGGAAGTTATCTCGGGCTTCCTGTTTTAGGATTGGGTAAGAATTATGTAGCTGCCTGCTATAATGATAATCCCGGTAACGGCGGAAATTATAGCGGTGTCTATACTCCAACATATTATGAAGCAGCGGGCGGGGAATTTATGGTCATCGGTACGGAAAGCGGGACGAATGTTACCATTACACCTGCAACAACAACAACAATGGGGCATCTTGGAGCAAATACCGGTGCGCAGCATCCCTTCACGATTCAACTCGATAAGGGTCAATGCTATCTTGCGCGTTCCAATGGCAGGAACGAAGATAATGATATGTCAGGATCGATAATCACAGCGACTAAACCAGTTGCCGTGATCAGCGGGCATGAGGATGCATTCTTAGGCGGTACCGCTCCTTCGGGAATTGAAGGGCGTGATTTCATGATCGAAGAAATGCTGCCCGTTGAATATTGGGATACGACAGGATATGTATCTATTCCCTTAGCCGAAGCGACTCCTCCGGGCGAGGAAGGGCAGGGCGATACATACCGCATTTATTCTTATGACAGTACTTCCGTTCAAGCGCACATGGATGTACAAGGTATCAGCGGCGGTTATGACTATGTTACCCAAAGACTTACTTCGCAGCCGCAAAGAAGTGAGGTGACTTCGCCTGTAGAGGTGTACTCGACGAATGGGAAGAAGATTTCCTTAATGCAATATGACGAGCGAAGCCAACCCGCTACAAGACCCTGGCCTGCTCCAAGCATGATGACAATTGTTCCGGTATCCAGGTGGAAGACATCATATTCTTTCTCGACCTTTGTAGATGTTGATGCAGATCACGTCATAAATTCAATTTATATAGATGTGATCGGCAGTAATTTTTCGAACATTCTCATATCGCGGGATGGTCTTTTACCGGGTCCGCTTTCAAGCCTCGGGAAAGAAAAGACATTTAGTAATTTCTCGAATCATTTTCCTACCATCAAAGGAAATCAATATAGTATATCAGGGATTCTTGTTGGGTCATATCGCCTAACATCTACTGACCCTTTCGTTGTTTATTTTTACGGATCTCGGAATTTTTCTCCAAATCATACTAACGGACTAAGTGATCCTGCGAATTTCTTTGATGAATACGCCGCTCCGGCCGGAATGGAATTAAATACGGGTGTTACTCCGTCATTTATCGTTGATACTACATCAACCTGTTCCGGTTGGCACGTATGCGTACGGGATACGGGCAGTAACGATCCGGGATTAAAAGCCGTGATCCTGATCGATGATCCGGATGGCGTGTATTGGCAGACTCCGGGAGCGAAATTTAGTAATGTTACTTTTGATTCGCTTTCATCGGATTACGCCGATGGCGAACTTCATCCTCATTTCCATAGCCAGCAAAGTTATTGCTTCGATGTAAGTTTCTCTAATCCTCTGGTTGCAGCCTCTGCTCCTCTTGCCATCGTAGATAATCTGGGCAATGCCATCATCCTTCGCTTAGACCGCACAGCCTCTGCCTTAAAACTCTCCACCAATCCACCGACGCTCTCCCGCGCCGATAGCATCGTTTTTCCGGTGAAGCAGATCGGCCAGCAAATCTGCACAACCTTTGTTTTTAAGAATACGGTAGCACCAGGAGGCTCGCCGTTGCAGTTGAACTCATTGCAATTGACGAATACCGATACGACGTATAAAATCCAAGCAATCACTCCATCCCTTCCTCATTTACTCGCAGCGCAGGATTCGATCACATTGCAAGTCTGCTACACTCCGATGGATTCATCGCGCCATCAGGATTCGCTTGTTCTGCATACCGATTGCTT
>PLXB01000461.1:0-407 GCA_003151215.1 Ignavibacteriota bacterium | reverse complement strand
CAATTACAAGTGTGTTTTCATCCGAAGACAGAAGGCTCTTATTCAGGAGGAATAGATTGGACGACGGATCTTGAACCATCGTTCGCCC
This sequence comes from Ignavibacteriota bacterium, assembly GCA_003151215.1. Next base: position 319 of record PLXB01000461.1, on the reverse strand, counting down.
ATTCGATCAAGAGTCATTCACTCTTAACCGGCCAGGCGATTCCGGCAGCAGGAGTAAAGTCTCAATCGGCTTCGACTTCATTTTCGATTCGCCCGAATCCTGCAAGCGGGAATTCAGTGATCGTCAGTTTCGATGCGATGAGTGAGGCTGCCTCATTGAATGTCTTTGATATCTTAGGCAGAGAAGTCTTTCAGCGCGATATTCACATCGGCATGAGCCGGATCGAAATTCCGATCCAAAATTTTCCTGTCGGCACCTATTATGCTCGGCTGGTAACCAATACAGGAATCATAACGCAGAGTTTTATGAAGGTGAAGTA
>PLXB01000285.1 GCA_003151215.1 Ignavibacteriota bacterium | reverse complement strand
GTTACACAATCGAAACCTTCTAAATTACAAACCACTCTAAACGCGTCCGTTCCAACTTCGAGAGATTTCTCGATATAAGGTTTTTCCAAAAGTAACTTTCCAACTTCAGCAATTCTTTCTCCAATTGGAAGTTTATTTATTTGTTTATCCTTGATACTTTGAAAAAGCGATCTTAAAATCGATTCTGTTTTATAAGAATAATCCTCGGTAAAACTATAGTCAACATGGAGAGTGCTATCTCCAATGCTCATACTATCACCAGCCATTTTCCTTTTAGAAATCTGAGCAGGCGAGTACTCTGCTGAAAAGCATAGCATAATGATTACCGAAACGAAAATGATTTTAAAAAGCGCTTTCATCCTACTCCACATTCTGAATTTGCTCGCGTATCTTCTCCATTTCTTCTTTTGCGCCGACGACGATATGCGAGACTTGCGGGTCGTTTGTTTTCGAACCCATCGTATTGATCTCGCGATTCATCTCCTGAATTAAGAAATTCAATTTGCGGCCGGCCGGTTCCGGAGCGGTAAGAGCTTCGAGGAAAAATTTAATGTGTGAGCGGAATCGGACGATCTCCTCAGTTATATCGAGCCGTTCGGCGATCAGTGCGATCTCCATATCGAGCCTGTCCTGATTGACGATGGTAACATCCTGCGTTAATTCCAGAACTCGTTGTTTTAATTTTGCAAACTCTGCTTCGGAAGTTCCGGAAGAAAGTTTTTCCACTTCTTTTACTTTTTCATCGAGATTCGTAATGCGTTTTCTGAGATCTTTTTCCAGTTCAGATCCTTCCTGTCGGCGCATACCATTTAATGCTTCGAGCGATTTAATAACCGCTTCCTGTGCAAGATGCCATTCTGCTGCAGCGGCTTCGGTTTTCGTTTCGTCGGAAAGGAAGATATCGCTGAATCCGGTCAGATCGCGTAAGGTGATCTCTGCCGTCATTCCGGTAACAGTACGAAGACGATCCAGCAAATCGAAGTATCCCATTGCAAGCGGCTCATTGACTTGTAGTGGAACGCTCGATGCCGTTTCTCCGCGAGTAATTGTAACATTGACATTGATCTTGCCCCGTTCTAAGGACTTTCTGACGAGTTCTCGAACCTCAAATTCCCGTTCGCTCATCGTCCGGGGAAGGCGGACCGATGTTTCGAGAAACCGGGAATTCACGCTGCGAACTTCTGCCGTTGCTGTAAGCCCGCCTTTATCTGTTGCACTGGTCGCTTCGCCCCTGCCGAAGCCTGTCATGGAAATTAACATTGATTCTTTAGAGAAATTGTTTAATGTGCTAACCGGTATTCCATCATCAGGTCATCCGATCCTTCGACAATAGAATATTTCGTTAAATATAAACGATGTGCCTGCTGGAAATTCTTCAGATGAAGATCGCCAAATGCCGAACGGGCATCGCTTCCTAACACCATCGGAGCAACAAAAAGCACCAGATCATCGAAGAGTTTTTCCTGCAAGAGAACCGTGGCAAGAGTCGGTCCCGCTTCAATGAGAACGCTTGCAATATTTAATGCACCGAGCTTTTGAAAAACATCATTAAGGATAAATTGATTGTTGTTTGCTTTCGCCTCAATAAATGTGACGCCTCGCAAAGCAAGCAGTTTTTTCATCTCAGATTTATCCTTTAATGTTCGCTCAGTCGTAACGGCTATGGTATGTGAAGCTTGGGAGTCTGAATACACTTTAGCAGATTCCGGAACCCGCAGATTCGCATCGAGAATGATCCGTTTAGGCGAACGACCTTCTACAAGCCGGACATTCAACTCCGGATCATCTGCAAGTACCGTAGCACTTGCAACAAGTATGGCATCATATTCAGACCGCATCTTATGAACCACTTTTCGCGATGCATCACTTGTTATCCATTTTGAGACTCCGGATTTCAGCGCTGTTTTTCCATCAGCGCTCATGCCAAGTTTTATCGTAATATACGGAATTCCTGTTTTAACGAATTTGATAAAAAACTTATTGAGCACCTGAGATTCTTCTTGCAGAATTCCTTCGGTGACATCAATTCCGGCATTCATAAGCTTTTCAATTCCTTTCCCATTGACAAGAGCATAAGGATCGCGCATTCCGATTACACATCGTGCGATCTTTTTTTCGATAAGAAGATCGGCACAGGGAGGAGTTTTTGCCTGATGCGAACAAGGTTCAAGATTGACATAAACTGTTGCACCGCATAGATCTTGTTTGTTTTTTTCTGCATCCATGGCGGCATTCGCTTCTGCATGAGGTCCGCCGTATTTTTCATGATACCCTTTACCAATGACTTTTCCGTTCTTCCCGACGATCACGCATCCTACCAGAGGATTCGGACTTACATAGCCGCAACCTTTCGCCGCAAGCTCAAGAGCCTGCCGCATAAATAATTCATCGGTTGATCCTACAGATTGCTTCATGGTGAGGAATGATAACTATTACTTAGCCGGAATTGTTATAAAAACCCATGAGAAAATTTTATAAGATCACTCTGATTTTTGCCGGGCTCCTCTTATTTTTTAGTCAGTCTAATGCAAAAATAACCAAGCAATCCCTGTTGGGGACTCTTCGCAGCACTATTTTGAAGAATGCGGACGGAAGACAGGATAGTCTTGCTTCGGTAGAACAACATCGGGCAACGGTATTCGTGTTCTTTTCTTCGGAATGCCCGATATCCAACAGTTATATGCCGCTGCTTTCCCGACTTTCCTCTGAATTCAAATCGAAAGATATTGATTTCTACGGCGTGATCGCAGATCCGGATGTGGCAAGCGATCAAGCCAAAAAATTTTCAACGGACTATCAATTCCCATCTGATATCCTTATGGATTCAAAACAGGAATTAGCGTCTTTATTAAAGGCGCATATCACACCGGAAGCTATTGTGATCTCCCGAACCGGAAAGATCGAATATCAGGGAAGAATTGACGATAAGTATGTTGCGCTTGGTAAAGGGAGGATGATGGCGAAGCATAACGATCTATACGACGCGCTTGTCAGTATTTCCGAAGGGAAAAAAGTGAAGAATTCTCATACGAAAGTAATAGGCTGCTGGATACCAAAATTAGAAAAATAGCATGAAAGGCTTTGGAATAATATTTTTTTTTACTGCATGGATCAGCTATCTTTCACTTGAAGATACACCCCTTTCGGCTGCTTTATTATCAGAGCGAAGTATTCATTTAACCACAAAGGGAAAGAAAATTGTTTTTACCAAAGACATCGCTCCTCTGATCTTCAAAAATTGCACTCCCTGTCACCGAGAAGGACAAGTTGCGCCGTTTACCTTAATCACATATGAAAATGTGCGCAAACATTCCAAAGAGATTGTCCAGCTGACAACGAATCGCCAGATGCCTCCATGGAAGGCCAAGCATGGGTACGGCAATTTTATTGGTGAGCGCAGGTTGAGCAATGAGCAGATCAAAATGATCGCCGAGTGGGTAAAGAGCGGAATGGAGCCTGGCGAAGAAAAGGACATGCCGCCGATTCCCGAATATCCTGATAGTTGGCAGTTGGGCACTCCCGATCTCGTTGTCTATATGCCGGAAGCTCTTACCATTCCGGCAAGCAATCCCGATTTTTTTATGTCATTCGTCATTCCTCTCGATCTTCCGGAAGATAAATATATTAGGGCACTCGATATTATGCCGAGCAATCGCAAGGTTGTTCATCACACGGTACTCTATATGAATCGTTTCGGTACTTCACGAAGAGATGAGGATAAGGTAATGCATGGAGAAATGAGCATCAGCAGTCCTTCCGCAGATGAGATCACCATTGGCGGATGGGCGCCGGGCGGCCAAGCCATCGCCTATCCCGAAGATATTGCTCTCAAATTGCCGAAGAGTGCCGATCTTATCCTTGAAACACATTTCCGTCCGACGGGAAAAACCGAAGTAGAAAGGACAGCGATCGGACTTTATTTCACGGATAAAAAACCGGCTAAAGAGCCCATACCCGACATGATCCTGGGCAACCTCAATATCAATATTCCCCCCAATACCGTGAAGGATCTATCTATAGACTATCTGCTCGATAGCGATATGACGGTATATGGAATTTCTGGGCATGCACATTTCATCTGCAAGTCCATTAAAGCACATGCAATCTTGCCGAATAATAAAGATGTTCCCCTTCTCTGGATCCCCGACTGGGATTTTGACTGGCAAGAACAATACCGATACCAAAAGCCGATCTTTCTTCCGAAAGGTACCAGAATTCTTGCGAATTTTACATTTGATAATACCACCGATAATATTCGCAACCCTAACTCTCCGCCAATTCATGTGAAGTTCGGCGGGTTATCGAGCAATGAGATGGCAAATATTATTCTCAGAAGAGAACCAAGATAAGAAATATTTCATAACGGAGCATTAACCGTCATTTTAGTGTTTCTATCAATCAATAATTTCGAATATCATACAAGCAATATTTTTTCTTTCAACCAATGATCGCAGAAGAAACACTGACTCTGACCGAAGAACTTGTGACACCGGATTTTCAACAGAGTTACTCATCCCCTCGCGTCTCGCCGATGGCCGCCGGGTTGATCGGCTCAGAGATCCTCAAGATCGCAGCAGATATCCGCGCAATGATAGCCGAAGGGAAGAAGATCTGCAATCTTACCGTCGGCGATTTCAATTCAGCCTATTTCCCGATACCGGAATTTCTCAAAGATGAGATCGAGATCGCGCTTACAAAGGGCGAAACAAATTATCCGCCTTCGGATGGAGTGCTCGTATTGCGTAAAGCAGTTCAGGAATTTTACCGCAAACGGTTAGGGCTTGATTATCCTATAGAATCTTTTATCATTACCGGCGGCGCACGTCCGGTGATCTTCGGAGTCTATGACGCTATTGTTGCTCCGGGTGATACTGTGGTTTATCCTGTACCATCCTGGAACAATAATCATTATTGCAAACTCATTGGCGCGAAAGCAGTCGCGATAACCAGTTCTGCCGATGATGCATTCTTACCGACTCGCAAAACACTTGAAGGAAAACTTTCCGGAGTCAGGTTACTATCATTATGCTCCCCTCTGAACCCTACCGGTACAGCATTTACCAAAGAAGCACTGGAGGGAATTTGCGATCTTGTACTGGA
>PLXB01000303.1 GCA_003151215.1 Ignavibacteriota bacterium | reverse complement strand
AATGGTTCTATGGAATGTTAGGGAATAACGAAACTCGCTACGCATTTTTAGATGAAGGGTTTACAGAGTTTATTGAGATGGTCTGCCAGGAAGCGCATTTCGGGCGAAATCAGAAGCAGCCCGGCGTCGAGCTTCCCTGGCTGACGCGAACGTTCATTCCTGAAACCGATATTCGCAGAAATTATTATTCTCCGTATCTTGATCTTGCAACTTCCGGATACGAAGAACCTTTGACGATCCCTCACGACTGGTTCAGAGAGAACGTCAATGCAGGACAAGTCTATTTCAAAACACTTGCCGGATTAGCGCAGCTCGAATATGTGCTCGGCGATTCGATGTTCTGGGCAGGTATGAAAGAATATTTCCGCCGCTGGCATTTCAAGCATCCGAACCTGAATGATTTCAAACGTGCGATGCAGGATGTGTCCGGCGCCGATCTCGATTATTATTTCGATGAGTGGTTCGGCTCAACAAGAACCATTGATTATGCTGCTTCCGGGCTTTCTTCCGAAAAGCAGTCAGATGGTACCTATAAAACAACTGTTGATCTGCGAAATAGGAATCTTGGAGTGTTGCCCGTTGACCTGACTCTTCATTATGATGATGGCTCGACAGGAATTGCGACGATTCCATTATCGGTCAATCAGAATCTTGCCTATAAAAAGCCGGAAGCCGGAAGATTATTTTTTCCCGATTGGGATTGGGTAAGCCCGGGATATGAAGGTTCGATCATCACTCCGAAAGAAGTCGATTGGTATGAGATCGATAGCTCTTATAGGATGATGGATCTGAATCGTGCCAATAATGTAAGAGGTTCGGGATTATTCGGAAGGCGGAGAAATGTCGATCTGGCTTTCTTAAAACAATTAAATATTTCTCCTCCTCCGGACGCGGAATATGGCATTTTCCGGCCTATCATTTGGTATGATGAAGTATCCAAACTAAATCTGGGATTTGGAATGAAATTCGGATTTAGCAGACTGGCATCGGGAGATGAACAGTTCATTTTCAAACTCGCGCCGAAGCGCTTCGAAGATGGCACCGGACTCATGCAACCGGCTTTTGTAAAACCGAAGGTAATCGATTATATCGATGGCGAGATCCGCGAAGAATGGAAATCAAATATTCTCGGCAGACTAACAAAGGTATCATTCGACGTCAGGAAATTCAATGATATCGGTGGGCTCAACATTTCACTCGAACATGAGATCAGACCGGAATATCTTTATTTAGGCGCAACACATAAGATCAAATTCGATTTAGACTTAGAGGAGCGCGGAATTTTCGGCGAAGATAATATTCTTTATCCGGTATATCCTGCCGATTGGGATACCGGGCTGCAAAAATCGTTGGGTTTCCGGTATTCCTATACTTCAGCCAACCGAAGAACGAATGGCTACTTATCAGGAAGAATTGGAAATGTTTTCCGCATACTGCGCTCGTATGTTGGAGATACACTTATCCACACAAATACTTCCAGCGGATATTCCCAAGCTGCAGTCGGAATTTCTCAAAGTATTCCGCTCGGCAACGAGATCGAATTAAAACTTCGCGGATCTGCGGCTCACACAGTGGGCATTCCGGACGGTCTGACTTTAGATCAGATGGAGTACAACGTCTTCGGTACAACAAATTCTGAAATGCTTCGCACCGATTTTTTCCGAACCATTGCGTCAATAAGCAGGCATTTCAGTGATCAGGCACATTTCTTTGTCGAAGGTGGCGCAGGTGTTCGTGGCTATACGGGGCAAGGTTTTGATCCATCCGGTAATATTGCTTTGAACGGAAACGACATGTTCGGATTCAATGCCGATCTGAAATTGCCGAATCCGTTTGCAAGTTTGGGAAGTTTTGGTTCGTCATTCGAATTCGGGTTATTCACTGATGCAGGCTGGACAGGGGATATAGCTTCCGGTGATCCCGCAGCAGGTGAGACAGGCTCTGAAATTTTAAAGCATGTCTTAACCGATGCCGGCATTACGGTGAAGGTGAATATTCTCAGATGGCTGCCATGGCAATTACAGGGAGTGGCAAGCGAATATGGGCAGATCCCAGTCATCAGTTTTTACTTTCCGATCTATCTCAATCATCCGTTCGACGGCAAGAATAATTTTGCATTTCGGTATGTCATAGCTTTAGGAACAACATTTTAATATTGTATGCTAAAGATCGGAGTTATCGGTGTCGGCCATCTCGGTAAAGTCCATACGAAACTATGGAAAGAAGTACATGGGGTGGAGGTGATCGGCCTCTTCGATGCAAACATCGATGAAGCAACGCGCGTTGCCGCTGAGCATGGAGTAAAGGCTTTCAAAGATGTTGATCAGCTTATTCGAGAAGTTGACGGACTTTCTATTGTGACTCCGACATTTGCACATTTTGAAGTTGCAAAGCTTGCTATCGAAAATAATAAGCATGTTCTCATCGAAAAACCGATCACCACTACCATTGCCGAGGCGGAAGAGCTTATTGGTTTGGCAATGAAGCATACCGTAAAAATTCAAGTAGGACATATCGAACGTTTCAACCCTGCCCTTATAGCTGTCGAGCCATTTATTACTAAGCCGAGATTTTTTGAATCACATCGTCTGGCGCAATTCAAGCCGCGAGGAACGGATGTTGCCGTCGTGCTCGATCTGATGATCCATGATATCGATGTTATTCTTTCGCTTGCGAAGTCTGAGGTGACGAGCGTCGATGCAAGCGGCGTAACTGTAGTTTCCGATGAGATTGATATTGCTAATGCACGCATAAAATTTGGAAACGGCGCCGTCGCCAATGTTACGGCAAGCCGTATCTCGCAGAACCCGATGCGAAAGCTTCGTATTTTTGAGCGTGATGCATATCTTTCCGTTGATTTTGCCGCCAAAAGCGCCGAAATTTTTCACTTGGTAGGAGCAGATGAAGCGAGTGAAAGTAAATCACTTCAGTTTAATCTTGGCGAAATCGAACGTGCAGAAAAAAAGCTGCACATCATTTACGAAAAACCTGATATCGGAGAGTTTAACCCTCTGAAATATGAACTTGAGCTTTTTCGGGATGCGATCATCCATGATACGTTTCCTATTGTCTCCGGAGAAGATGGGCTCGCTGCTCTTGATGTTGCAGAGAAGATCATGGCATCGATTAAAGAAAATGCAGCAAGACAAAATTAATAAAAAATCATAATTCTTTCGTGTTTACGGGCATAATTGAGGAACTCGGCACGCTCATTGCAACGGAAAGCGTAGAAAGTGGATTGCGTCTACAATTTAGTGCAGCAGCTGTACTTTCAGACCTGAAAATAGATGATTCTATATCGGTAAATGGTGTATGCCAAACGGTAGTTGATCGAAAAGCGTCGTTTTTTGAGGTCATTTCAGTACCGGAAACATTGAAAAAGACGACTCTGAGTTCATTGAGGAAAGAGGAAAAAGTGAATCTTGAACGTGCGGCAACACTTTCGACCCGTCTTGGCGGTCATTTAGTGCAAGGCCATATTGATGGCGTTGCTCTTACGAATGGAATAGAGAATGTCGGCGGAAGTTGGATGTATGAATTTGAACTTCCGGATGAATTCATGCGGTACGTCATGCCACAGGGATCAATAGCAATTGACGGAGTAAGTTTGACTGTTGCTCGTATACATGGGAATATGATTACCATTGCAATTATTCCCCATACTTATAAGATGACAAATTTTCAATATCTCCACGTTGGAGATCGAGTGAACATCGAGCTCGATAGCATTGCAAAAATGGTTGAGCGCCTTATGAGTTGAGGCGCAGAGTTGAATTGAAATATGATTGTGTCAAAACCCGAAAAGCTCATGCTTGCCGGGAAAACAAAATGGCAAGTGTGTCTCTTGCTTTAGTATTTTACGGAGTACATCTTTTAACAGGCGAACAATATGTCTAAAGGCGGCGGCGCTGGTAAAGTTTATTTTATTCTCTATCTTGCAGTTCTACTCGAATTGCTTATCATTATCGTCGAAAGAGACGATGCCGAAGAAGAATTAAAACGCGAAAAAATCGCCTTGGAACAAAAATCCAAGCGTATTCAACTTATTGCTGAAACGATCATTAATGCGCTTCGCGGCTCTCAGACAAGTCTATCCAGTACTTCGGATCAGGCAATGACTTTAGGTGATCCCAAAGAGCCGGAGCGTGAATTCTCAGTGAAAGTTCGTATTTCCGATCCTCTCAAAGATCTCGTTGACTCATTAGGACTCACGATCTTTCGGAATAATTCTCCCATGCAGAGCATAGATATGGCTGCTGATTCTATTAATTATCCGAGGACACAGGTCGGACAGGATTATATCTTTAAATATAAATTTAAACCAAATTTCGGCGAGGGAGAATATAAACTTGCCTTTAAAGCGAAGACCAACCAAGTTGTCGGAGTTGCCTCCCCTACAAATAATGATGATACGGTAAAGATCGGAGCAGTCCGTCTCACCGTCGGTGAGTTAAAAGATGTAGAAAAAGGTATTACCGAAAATGTTGCCTTGAAGGGATTCATCGATTCTCTGTTGGGTAATATGTATCAGAACTTCTCATCGAACCTCGGCGAAAACGATTTTATCGTGAACGTCAAGCGAGCCGAGAATAAATTCGACCAAATCGCTCTCTATCCGCAGGAGAATGACTTCTCAGCATTCCCGGGTATGGACCTTCCGAATCCTATTAAGATCGAAGGCGCTCTTTCGAGTAAAACGGAAATTACGAAGATTGAAGGTCCGGGAGATTTCAAAAAAGTTGATACGAACTGGGTATGGACTTTTAATCCGGCACAATCTGATATCGGTCAAAATTATACGGTCAAATTTAAAGGTGACGCTAAGCGTGGTGGTGGGCCGAAAGATATAACGACTCAGCAGTTTAGTGTGACAGTGAAAGCGTTAAAGCCGGCGGCTGGCGATTCTGGAATTTATGTGCCGATAAGCGAGGATGAAGATAAGCCACAACCTTATACCAAGTTCCCATTCCAAGTAAATGGCAAATATACCGATCTGAATGGTTTTTATAAGGTTGTCATCACCGTCGATGGCAAAGAAGTCAAAGTAAGCAATGAACCGACGACTTCTTATACTCCAGTGTACTTACAAGATGAGAGTAAGAAGTTGAACGTTAAAATTCTGTTCCGGTCAGAATTCTCTAAGGATTACAAAGAGTTGCGGAGCGACGATTTCACAATCTTGCCCCCACCCTTATTGGTTGTTGCTCCGGCGAGATGGTCAATCGGTGATCCTGTCATTCTTAATATGAAAGCTGGTATCGGGCTCAAAGATGCCGGAGATGCTTATCAATCCGAATTACCCGGTGATCTGGAAGTACAATCTGACGGAAATATTTTCGACTCAAAGGCTTCGAAAGCGGACGGAATTAAGTACACGTTGCGGATGCTTAAACCACCCACCACAGTACCAAAAGATGGCAGGGTTGTGAGTCTTGTTTTCAGAGATCCAAAATCGGGACAATCTGTTCAGAAAAAGATCGTAATCTTGCCGAAGAAAAGATAATATTTTAAGCTCACAACACATTACCTGTTGTTAGGATTTTTACGAAACTAAGCTAAGACTTTTTGGGAGTTAAAACACATGATGAAACAAGAAATAGCGAAGAGAAGAATTGAAGCGATCCTTAGCCTGTTTATTCTCTTTGTCGTTGCTCCGAAGCTTTTTGCTCAGCCAATTGTTGACACGGTAAAGGCGATCCAGAAGCAAAATGATCGTTCGTATAGAATGCTTGATCAGCTTGAAGGAACAGGTGACTCTTACACATTTACAAATGTCATTAAATGGAAAATCACCGATCCGGATTTACAGAACCAGATTCGAGATGCGATCACTAAAGATCCGTTCGGGCTCAAAAAGGAAGATTTCGACGTAGTTGAAATATATGTCTTTTCTGCACCGGTGGGGCAGGATAAGGTTGAACCTTTTCATATCCTTGTTCGCGGATATATAAAAGAGAAGACCGGAAAAAAGAAAAAATCAGGTGGCGGGTTTGGCGCATTCGATGAAGATGTAACATCTGCTGGTGCTATGGTACCCAAATGGTTTCAGGGAAGGAATGTGATTCGTTTACTGCATCGTACTAACCCGGCTCTTCTTGAGAGTATCAATACGATTCAGGGTGATAACGTCGAAATGCCCGGTGATATCGTTCCCCATGGTTCGCAGCTTGTTAAGGATACGAAAATGCGCTATTTATTTAGTAAGGTTTTTGATGAATTTTATTCGAGAAGAGTTGTCCTTGATGAACAGCGCAGATATTATGGCTTGCCTACATCGTACGACTTAAATGATCTTCCTGCTGAAGCTTCCGCTGTTGATTCTATTAAGTCACCTGTCGATCCTGAATCTACCACTGCACTTCCAGATGATCCGGCGACGATTAACAGGGCTAAAGCGGAATACTATGCATCTCGTTCTGAAAGAACGATTGATCTTTCTATTACCGATTTGCGTATCAATGCTTCTAAGAAATTAGGTTTGGAACTCGAATTGGGCAACAAAGAAGTCGGCTTGCCATTCTGGACAAGCGGTGTCGGACGTTTCTGGCTGAATTTAAAGAATCAGATCGGAAGCGAGAGTAATGTGAAGCTCGGCTTAGTGTTTCCTCTCGATCTGGGCAATAGTGATCTGTTTACTTTTAAGGCGCGTCAGTTATCCGGTTCGTTTGGCGGATCCATTGATGCATATTTTGCCGGAATTAGTTTTTTTAGCGGATTTGATTTGCCGCTTGCATTTAAGTTCTCACTGATGCCTTCCGGTCAAGGCACTAATTCCAGCATTATTACTAATGGGCAGCAAACACAAGTGACGGCAATAGACGGTACATTAGTGACTATTCCCGCCGGAAGGACATTCTATCGCGAGGGACTTATTATGCAGCTTTTCATTCCGACGATTGTCCAGCTTGATCTCAATAACTTTCTTCAGGTTTCCGTAGGATTCGGCTTAGATAATGTTTACCAGTCGTTGATCCCGAAAGGCAATAACTATGATTATACAAATACCCTGCGCTCAGGCGGACACCCTCTTTTTACTACCGATCAGGCGGACAAGGTACAGGACCTTACCAGGGTCTCAAACGCAGTATCGCCCCATATCGAAATTGACTATGTAAATCATCAGGGTTCGAAATTCGGCTTAAGCGCAGCTTACGATCATTTGTTTACTTTCGGCGGCTGGATCGAGTTGGTCGAAGATCATTTCCGTATTGAAATGAACTATTCTGCACCGATCATTCGCGATCCGAAGCCCTGGGAGCCGGGTTCGTTCTTCTTAATTACTCCGCGTTTCTATTTCTAAGACGAAAATCAAGAATATTTTACTCATGACCACACAAGAAATACCGAAGGAGTTTTTTATGACACGACGTTCAAAGATCATTATTCCTTTTGCTCTTCTGCTCCTGAGCTTTGCTTTTGTCTCTGCTGTAATGGCGCAGCAGGGCGGCGCCCCACAGCCTGCGAATCAGCAACAGGTGAATTGGAGCGATTCTTTGAGAAATGCTCAAGATGAAAACCGTGCTTTGAGAAGCATTCTCTCTGCTATCGAAACAATTGATACAGCCAGGCAAAGCGAACTTATTCAATGGATCATTACCGACCGGAGCGTCCGGTCACGTGTCATTTCGGCATTGCGTAAAGCCGGTAAAACCATTTCACCTAACTCCAACGGCGATCTGCTGATTACACAAAAACCTCCGACGGATCCACTTAATCCGACAATGGATTTGCTTCGTATCGTCATTGAATCTATCGGCGTGTATGGCACTCCGCAGATCAAGCGAATTCTCGGCGAAGATCTTTATAATAAGATCAATAATCGTGCTGACTATGAATATAGCATGGTTGCAACCGAACAAACGCAGCAACGCATTCAATATGCTGATATTAACGCTTCCATTTTCGGCGGCGATATAGTGTTCAAATCAGGTTTCGGTTTTGGCATGAATGTCGGCTATGACTATCTGGGATATCCGTTTTGGATGCCAGGCAATGTCGAAGTACTTGGTATAATTCATAAAGAAATGACAGATGTTCGTATTGGCTTGAACTTTGGACTCGGTGAAGCGGGCATTACTCCATTTACACTTTCCGGAGGACTTCGCATCAAGGAACGCAAGCTTGAGGGTACGCAAGGTTTCCAGGCAGAAATAACACAGGTGATCGATGTGCTCGGCAATGATAAAAGTGCCGGTAGACTTTCTGTCGGTGGCGAGTTCTATCAATCATTTACACCAAATCTTTCTACATTATCTCAGCGAGCAACGTTTGACCCGATTTATAAAACCAATTATCCGAGGATAGGACCGAACGGAGCCAAAGATAGTTTGTACTATATCGGATTATCCGGTCATGCATGGCTGCAATATTCATTCGGTAGTGGATTGCGTGGTGCATATTTCCAGGTTGGAGGCGGTACGCATCGGATCAATGCCGTGACAGTTGGAAATAATGCTCCTGACACGCTTAGTCTTCACGACGCCGGAAATTTCAGCCAATTTGATCCCCTGATAAAGATTGGGTTCAATCACATTTCTGAAGGTGGGTATGATTACGGAATGAGTTTGCAATACTGCAATGAGCTTTTAGCAGATGGTTTCGTTCGGATTTTTACTTGGCTCAATCTTGAAGTAAAATATGCCGCCGTTATTTTCCGGGATCCGAAAAAGTGGGAACAGACAGATTTTTTTGTAATCACTCCGGTACTGAAATTAAATTTCTAATCCGAAAAATTGTCTGACTGAAAAACGCGCCGAATTGAGCGCGTTTTTTTTACTATTTTTTTTCACAATTTAAACTATTTCACAAATCTCTCGATGAATTGAATGACTCTCTGATCGGTAGATTGCTCAAGTTCTTTCGGAGTGCCGTCGAAAAAGATCAGACCGTGATAGAGATAAATAACACGTTTGGCAATTCTCTTGACTGTAAACAGATCATGAGTGACGATTAGATTTGTCGTCGAAAAACTTTCTGTCAGGCTGAGAATAAGATAATCGATTTGATCGCTCGTCACCGGGTCAAGGCCTGTCGTCGGCTCATCGTAGAACATGTACTTCGGCTGCATAGCAAGCGCACGGGCCAAGCCAACTCTTTTTTTCATTCCGCCGGAGAGAGAGGAGGGCTTTAAATTTTCAATGCCTCGCAAGCCGACCAGACCAAGTTTTTCCGTTGCGATCTGCCCAAGCTTCACTTCATCGCGTTCGCCTGCTTCCCAAAGACCGAGAACAATGTTCTCATATACCGTCATCGAATCAAAGAGTGCTGCACTTTGAAAGAGAAAGCCAATTCTGCGCCGCAACGAATAAAGCAACTCCTCACCGGCATTGGCAATATCGATACCGTCAACTTTGACTGTTCCTGAATCCGGATGAAGCAAGCCGATCATATGCTTGAGCAAGACACTTTTTCCACACCCTGATTCTCCGATGATCGCCACTGTTTCACCGTCGTGGATCGTAATATCGATTCCCCGAAGGACTTCATTTCCGTCAAAAGATTTCTTGAGATTAATAATTTCTATCACAAAACTTTAGAAAATGATCGTCCAGAGGACATAATCCAAGATGAGTACCATCGCTGCCGATAAAACGAAGGCACGAATACATGCTTTGCCGACGCCTTCGGCTCCTCCTGTAGTGCGTAAGCCTACATGAACTCCGAGCAGTGAGGTAACGCCACCGAAGAAGATCGATTTAAATAAACCACCAAAAATATCCTTAAGATGAAAGTAGCGCTTAACGCTATCAAAAAATATTTTATCACTGATATTGAGAAAATAGTTTGCAACAATAAAAGCGCCGAAGAGAGCAATGATATTCGCAAAGATCGTCAATATTGGCATCATCAATGTTCCAGCAAGGACTCGGGGAGTAGAAAGGTACCGGATAGGGCTGATTCCGAGGCTTTCAAGTGCATCGATCTGCTCAGTGACCCTCATAGTTCCAAGTTCGGCGGCGATAGAAGCACCAACACGACCTGCGATCACGATCGCAGTCAGAACAGGTCCTAATTCCATAAAGATGGCACGGCTTACCGCAGAGCCAAGTAAGCTGAAAGAGATATTCCCTTTGAATTGCTCGGCAGCTTGCCAGGAGCTGACCATCCCTGTAAAAAAACCGATGATGATTACTAAAGGCAGCGAATTTGTGCCGATATGTTCCATTTGTTTCAAAAGCAAAGACCGGTCGCGTTTTAGGCGAGGCACGAATGAAAATGTCCGTTCGAGCAAGCGTGATATCTCGCCGAACTCGGTTAAAAAACGGACGATCTTTCCGCCGATATATTGTACGGGATTCATATTACTAATAGAACAAAGTTATCTTCGTTTTATTTTACTTNNAAATTATAACAATCATAAGCTCCCATACATCCCTTCCCCGGCCTTATCCATAGAACGCCCTTTTAAACTTCGTATTTTCGTAGATTGAACATTGAAATATATAACTAATACGTGAAACGAACACCATTTTTTGATAAACATATTGCTCTAGGGGCAAAGATAGTTGAATTCGGCGGATACGAGATGCCGGTGCAATATCCCAAGGGAATTATCACCGAGCATAAGATAGTCCGTGAAGGCGGAGTAGGCGTCTTTGATGTTTCACACATGGGCGAATTCGATGTTTCCGGTCCCGATGCACTTTCCTTTTTGCAATATATTACAGTCAATGATGTCTCAGCTCTTACTCCGGGAAAAGCGCAGTATAGCGCGATGCCACTGCCCAGTGGCGGTNNCACAACTCCGAATGATTGGGCACATTTTTCGGAACAGGCAAAAAAATATAATGTGAAGCTTCGTAATGATTCTGACGCGACATCGTTGCTTGCAATTCAAGGTGCAAAATCCCTCGACACGATGCAGAAACTTACTGACATAAAACTGAGCGAAATTCCTTACTATAATTTTGCAAAAGGAAAGATCGCCGGAGTCGATATGATTATCTCCAAAACAGGTTATACCGGCGAAACAGGAATAGAAATTTATTTTACGAGCGATAAAGCAGTTGCTTCGAAAGTCTGGGATGCGATCTTCGATGCAGGAAAAGAATTCGGTATTGAACCTATAGGACTTGGAGCAAGGGATACGCTCAGGTTGGAAATGGGATATTGCCTTTATGGAAATGATATCGATGAATCCACCAATCCGCTGGAAGCAGGACTTGGCTGGATAACGAAATTGAACAAAGCAACTCCCTGTATTGCAATAGATGCTCTGAAGAAACAGAAAGAAGTTGGGATCTCGCGGAAATTATCAGGCTTTGTTATTGATGAGCGAGGCGCGATAGCTCGCCATGGTCATGCAATCATAGATGCAAGCGGTGCAAAGATCGGCGAAGTAACAAGCGGAAATATTTCTCCGATGACGGGTAAAGCGATCGGTTTGGGATACGTGCCGACTGCATTAAGCAAAGAAGGAAACGAGGTCACGATCGAAACTCGCCCGGGCAAACGCATTATAGCAAAGATCGTTAAGCCGCCATTCGTATCACCTCATGTATTATGACAATGGGACTTCAACTTCAGGATGTAACAATGCGCTTCGGCGGACTTACTGCCGTAGGTGATCTGCGCGCATCAATTGAGCCGCACGATCTTATCGGTCTTATCGGTCCGAACGGAGCAGGGAAGACCACTGTCTTTAATGTCATCACCGGAGTCTATGCGCCGACAACAGGTGACGTCCTTTTTCAGGGCAAAAGTATTCGCGGGCTAAAGCCAAATGAGATCACGCGCTGCGGAATATCTCGGACATTCCAGAATATACGTCTTTTTAAAGGCATGACGGTCTTTGATAATATCAGAGTATCATTCGCTCCTCGTTCGAAGAACAGACTTCTCGGCTCACTTGCAAGACTTGGAGGATTTTATAAAGAAGAAAAAGAAGTCGGAACAAAGATCGACACTCTTCTCGAATTTTTCAATCTTCGCGAAATGCGTGATGAATTAGCTACGAGCCTTCCGTATGGCGATCAGAGGCGGTTGGAAATTATCCGCGCGCTTGCTACAAAGCCGAAGCTCTTGCTACTGGATGAACCGGCTGCCGGCATGAATCCGACGGAGAAGCAAAACCTGATGAAGCTCATTAAGCAGATCCGGGATGAGTTTGATATTGCAATTCTTTTGATAGAACATGATATGAGCCTGGTGATGGGTGTCTGTGAAAGAATTCTTGTTCTCGATTACGGAGTAAAGATCGCCGAAGGCTCACCTCTTGAAATTCGGAGCGATCCGAAAGTAATAGAAGCATATTTGGGAGTGGAAGAATAAATAGATTCTTTTGATGCTGGAAATTCAAGACCTACACGTATCCTACGGACAGATCAAAGCGATCAAGGGCATCTCGCTTTCGGTGCCGGATAAGTGTATCGTTACCTTGATCGGCGCAAACGGCGCAGGAAAGACGACGCTTTTGCGGACGGTCAGTGGACTCATCAAATCCAAATCCGGAAGTATTAAGATCAAAGGTGAGGAATTAACTTCTGTCCCTCCGCATGAAATTGTCAAGCGAGGAATTGCGCAATCTCCCGAAGGCAGAATGATCTT
>PLXB01000309.1 GCA_003151215.1 Ignavibacteriota bacterium | reverse complement strand
ATCTTCCATCCTTCGTGATAATAGTCTTCGATCTTCGCCGCAATATCGACAAGATTTTTTGTGCGCATCGAATAAAAGGGAAGCTGGGTATTGCCATCGAAGAAAGCAAAAACAGTATCGTCTTTTCCCGAACGCGCAATATCGATGCCCATTGCTTTTACTCCGTGAAGCTCGGGCACTGAGCAGGAGCGTTTGACCAGATGCATCGGAATAAATCCTTCGCCGCCATCTTCGGGCCATTCGCCGAAGACACGCGCAGCAACTTCGCCGGTCTTGCG
Source organism: Ignavibacteriota bacterium (assembly GCA_003151215.1). The sequence continues at coordinate 2,339 of PLXB01000309.1, read as the reverse complement.
CCAGCACTTCCCGTCGAATTTGAAAATACTGTTATCATTATCGTCTTCCTTTACCTTGTAGCTCCAGGTCGGAAGCATATCGGCTATCCATTCCGGCGATACTGCCCCCTTAATGAAATCCGAACCGGTATCGACATTCGGATGATCGAATGCCGATATATGGATCTGCGTCCAATCGCCATTCTGTTCGGCTTCGAACGGATAGGAATCGGTATTGATCGGATTGTATGCAAGAATGATCTGCGCCTGCGATCCGGTTGCATTGCCGAAGAGCGCTTTGATAATATCGCGGCTGACACCGGTTGCTTCGTCAACGACGATCAGCATATTTTCTGCATGAAATCCCTGGGCATTTTCGGCAAGGCTTGGCGCAATGCCGATGGCATAATGCTTATCGCTGATCTTGATCAGACTTTCGCGGAGTTCGCCTTTGCCGTAAAGCGTTGCATGTTTTGCCTGCTTGCGGATCTCGCCCCAAAGATTTCTCCGCACCTGCGTATGACTCGATGCCGTTGTCAGGACGATCGAATCTTTTTGTGTAAAAAGTTTCCAATTGCAGATCGCCGCCAGCGCGCACGTCTTGCCTGCGCCGTTGCAGCTTCGGATGAGAATTTTTCGTTTATTGGATTCGACAGCTTCGAAAATTTCTTCCATCTTGCTCCAGACTTCAATGCCGAGATTTTTTCTTGCGAAATTTGTAAGTGATATAGTTTCTTTTTTTTTCGACATGGCGTACGGATGTATTGGAGAACGTTAAAGGAAATAGTGAGGATGGACTTTCTCCGTCAGCATGGACGACAAAGCAATCCACCGAAGGAATAATAAAGAGCTATCTCTGAAAAACCTTCAGAGGGTTGCTTCGCCGGGCTCGGAATAACGTATCAGCGCGCTGCCGCTGACTCCTCTCTTTGTACCATTGCCTCCGTAACGATCCGCAGTGCATGTTCCCGGGATTGCCAGAAATCCATCATTTCTTCGCCTAAGATATCTTCGAGATCCTCGACATAAAATGCCGTGACCTTGACGAAATCCGAGAGATAATTCAGATCGCCGGAATTGATAAGGACATCCGTTGTCTTTGTCGGCCTCGGTTTACGAAGCCGTGTCTGCGGTTTCGATGCACGAGCGCTCTGAGCCGGAGTGAATTCTTTGGTCTGGTATTCTTGGGTGTTTATCATGGTTGTTATTGTTTTTATTGTTAAAGAAGGTTGATTATGAAAAAAAACGCAAAGCTTTCCCGTATGCTTTTGCGACATGCAAAAGCATTCTTAAAATTTCCGAAATTGAATTGTGAGTATTCGAAGAGGAAAGAATTTTCCCCTGATCTTTTTTCGCTTATCGCCTGGTCTTACTCAGCCGTTAAACCTTTGATCCGCTGCTTAATATCATGCAGGCGCCACTCTTTTTCTTTTTCTCTGATGAAAACCGCTTCTTTTTCGGGACCGACAACATGGACGCGGACGGTAGGTGCGCCTTCGCTGAGAAATTTCTGCACTTCTTCTCCGGCAATGCCGAAGCCCATGCGGGTGATCCGTTCGGGCTTCTCAACTCCTTCGGTAGTAATGATATATTTTTCAGCTTTCACGTTTTTTTTCTTGTTATCGTATGAATGTGGCAACGTGTAATGACGAATGCCTCATGAACTGTTCCCCGAAAAGCGTTCTATCGCGTGGCAGATTCAACTCCGATCATAGCAGACGGGGTGTTACCCATATTTCGATAGACATATTTCATAAAAAAAAACTTTGTGTTTGTATTTCGTAATGCAAATATACGAAATTTTTTATCGTTTGTCAAGGTGCCCATCGAAAATAATTTTAAAATTGGCGAATGAAGCTCAATTTCGGCATATTTATTTTTCGGAAAATTGAAAAGTTCGGTTATCTATAAAAATCTTAGTAAATTTTGACCGTTAAATTATATATATTTCCTATAAAAAATGTCAGGTATATGTATTCCGTAATGCAAATATACGAAATTTTCGCCCGTTTGTCAAGGTGCCCATCGAAGAAAAAATCAAAAAAAATTTAAAATCGGCGAAATTAACCTGATTTAGCTAAATATTTTTTTGGATTTTGGGAAAAATATCCGTATATTTGCATTTTATCTTTACGGGAGCAGAATCATTTTTATAGTTTTTGCTTTTCAGATCACATCATAACCAATCATAACGACTATGGACGCACCAAAAAAAACCGTTTCGGATTATAATCCGACCGGTGAAACGCCGCTTCGCCGCCGCGAAACACAGGGGCAGCGCCTCCGCCGCTTGCGCGATGAGCGCGTAATGAAGCAGGGATATATTTCCCGCGTTGCCGATATTACACAGGCGCATTTAT
>PLXB01000097.1 GCA_003151215.1 Ignavibacteriota bacterium | reverse complement strand
TTTCTTTTTAAAGATGTCACCGGACCTGCCGGAATTTATATGCGCGCCAGTGCAGTGGGTGATATCGGTGGAGGAGTCGTCATCTTCGATTTTGACGGAGACGGATGGGACGATATTTACATGGCCGGCGGATTGGATTCCGATAAGTTGTACTTGAACATGCATGACGGCACATTCAAAAATATTGCTACTCCGGAATTTGCAGTCCATGATACTACCTTTCCCCCGGGCTCCAAAGGCTTCCGCACTTATCCGCACGGCGGCATTGCCTTCGATTATGATAATGACGGATTCCCGGATATTTATTCTGTCTGTGAGAATAGAGATATTCTCTGGCATAATAATGGCGACGTTACATTTTCCGATAGAACTCAAAGTGCACAATTAAACTTTCCTTTAGATGCAAATGAAAGCAATAGTGCGACATTTGGAGATTTTAATGGCGATGGATTTAATGATTTTTACGTTGCCCGATGGATCGATCTAAACAGATTCATCAGCGATGGAGAAGGAAATTATGTCGGATATGCACATCAAGGATTTCCGGATTGGTTCTATGTGAATAACGGAGACGGAACCTTCACCGATCGTGCAGCTGAACTAAACGTTGGAAATGATACGGGATGCGGTAATGTCGCCGTGTTCTTCGATTACGATCGTGATGGCGATCTCGATCTTCTTGTCGGTAATGATTTTGGTGTGGAGCTTCTTCCAATCCGCGTCTATAAAAATATGTTAATGGAAACGGGGAAGGCTTATTTTGTCAGAGTTGACACTTTGATCGGTATGCAATCGCATCTTTTCTCTATGGGCATTGGGCCGAATGATTATGACCGCGATGGTAATTTTGATTTTTATGAAACAACGATCGGTCCTGAGAAGCTGATGAAAAATAACGGGGATGGAACATTTAGTGATGTTGCCAAAACAACATTACCATCTTTTAATGGTTTCGAGCGGGGAGGCAGCGGTTATTATACAACTTCGTGGACGGCGCTTATGGCTGATTATGATAATGATGGCTGGGAAGACGGATTTATCGTTCATGGGTATGAGGGAGGAATTGCGCCCTGGATATCAAACCAGAACCAGATGGATACATCGATATTTCTCTATAATAACAATGGCATTTTTGAAGATTATACCGATCTGGCAATGAGCGGACAGTATCTTAATATGAAAGCGAGAGGGGCTGCCTACTTTGATTTTAACCATGACGGTAAGCTCGATCTATGTATAGGCTCGCTTGCATTAAATCCTTCAGTCATTACTCCGGATTTTAGGATCCTGCAAAATATAACTCCTGATAGAGCAGATAACTCGAATCATTGGCTTGAAATGAGATTTACTGCAAAACGAACGGCAAAAGAAGGGATCGGTACGATTGCCGACGTATGGGCTGGAGGCATTCGCCATTCGAGACAGGTTTCGACAGGCGGCGGCTTCGGCTCGCAGAATTCGCTTATGCAGCATGTCGGATTAGGAAAATATTCGAAGATAGATTCTTTGAATGTATTTTGGCCTGCCGATAAATATCGTCACCGCCAGATCGATCATTATTATAATCTCCCTGTGGATACGCTTCTCTATTTTACCGAACAAACCGGAGCGGAATCTGTTGCCTCTGCTCCCTCACCTGGGCAGGTGAATATATTTCCTTCTCCGGCAAGGAATTATTTGAATGTGCAAAATCTCACGCCCGCTGTGACGAAACGATTTGAGATTTATGATATCCTCGGCACGAGGCAAATAGATGTCAATGGCTCGGAAAGCGCTTTTTCGCTTTCTGTTGGAAACTTAAAGCCCGGATGCTATGTGCTGCGAATCACTACGAACGGAAATACAGTGACTAAACAGTTTATTAAAGAATAAATGGTCGGAACTACTCTTTCCTTTTTCTCTATTATAAGAGCACTTAGGACAGTTTGAAGATTAGTGAATTGAAAATTAGTGAAAAAATTTTTTTTTATAGGGATAGTCTTATTTTTTATTCCTGCTGCAAGTTACGGGCAATTCCTTTTTCAGGATGTCTCAAACAGTGCGGGCCTGGGATCGAGTGCAGTCGGTACGGAAAATATAGGTCCTGGCGTAATTGTCTTAGATTTCGATAATGACGGATGGGACGATCTTTATTTCCCATGCGGCTTGGATTCAGATGCGCTCTATCGAAACAATCATGACGGCACATTTACAAATATTGCCGATACGGTTTTCAAGGCACATGGCGGTCCGTTTGTGCATCCCCGTGCAGGAACAGCATTTGATTTTGATAATGACGGTTTAACCGATATTTACGTATGTGCACAAGGAAAGGACATTCTCTGGAAGAATAACGGAAACGGTACCTTTACAGATGTCAGCGAAAAAGCAGGGCTTGTTACTACCTTAGATTACAATGAAAGTAATGGCGCTTCATTCGGAGATTTTGACGGAGATGGGGATAACGATTTCTACGTCGCTCGCTGGGTAAATCAGCTCTATAGCTATATAGATTCCAATGGAATATTTCGCTATGCGAATAAAGGATTTCCGAATTGGTTTTATATCAATAACGGGGACGGAACCTTCACAGAGCTAGCGAAGGAGTTTGGAGTAGATTGCGACACAGCCTGTACGAACATCGCTCTTTTTTTTGATTACGATCGTGACGGTGATCTCGATATTCTCATCGGAAATGATTTCGGTGTTGATGAAATGCCAAACCGCGTATTTAAAAATATGCTGATGGAAACCGGAAAAGCAACCTTCGTTGACGTGACCGATTCGATCAACATGGGACAGAGGCTTTTCTGCATGGGCATCGGACCGAATGATTATAATCGCGATGGGAACTTCGATTTTTACGAAACATCAGTCGGGCCTCAGCGGTTAATGCAGAATAATAAAAATATTTTCACCAATGTCGCAGCAACTGCAAGTATTCCTGATGGATATGTCAATGGAAACAAGGACTCTATGACGACGACATGGACGGCATTGTTTGCCGATTTTGATAATGACGGCTGGGACNNGCAAGATGGTTTCATCACTCACGGATATATTGCACTCAGTCCTCCATGGAATACTCTACGATATGATACATCTGTATTCTTGCGTAATGTCGGCGGGAAATTTGAAAATGCAACGAGTGTATCAGGCGTTCTTTTTGACGGTCGAGGGAAAGGCGCTGCAGCGATCGATTATGATCATGATGGAAAAGTGGATGTTGTTCTCAGCTATCTGGGCGTAGATGATCGCACGAAGGTCTCTGATCTGCGGCTTTTTCACAATATCACGCCCGATGCCAACTCCGGTCACTGGCTGCAAATGAAATTTACAGCGAAGCGAACTGCAAAGGAAGCGGTCGGAACGATTGTTGACGTTTGGGCAGGCGGAGCCGTTCGCTCTCGGCAGGTTTCAACGGGAGGCGGGCAAGCTTCCTGTAATACTCTTACTCAGTTTGTCGGTCTTGGTAATTTTACAAAGGCAGATTCAATTAACATCTTTTGGCCAGCAGATAAATTCCGTCATCGCCAGATTGATCACTATTATAATATAGCGGCAGATCAATCGCTTCACTTTACGGAGGTTATGGGGGATGAAATGGCGCCGAAAATTCAGACCATGGAGCCGATCAGGATGTTTCCATCACCTGCGAAAAATGTTCTTAATATTGAGAATCTTCAGCCTGCAGTAACAAAACGTTTTGAAGTCTATGATCTTCTTGGAATCCGGCAGATTGATGCGCTGGGTACTGAGAACACTATTTCGATCTCTCTCGGAAATCTAAAGCCGGGATGCTATATACTGCGCATCACGACAAATGGGAATACGATAACAAAGCAGTTTATTAAACAATGATCTTTGTTGGATTAGGCGGCGGAGAATGAATGGTAGTACGCTCTTTTTTTGTTTTCAGTATAATCCTGCTCTTCGCAGGATGTGTTCATGATCCGGAACCCTTGCCCGTTCTCTCCGATAAATTTTCAGATATCCAAAAACAAACACTCAATAATTCATGTGCCTATAACGGTTGTCATGATAGCAGCCAGTTGCCGGGAGCGTTACTCTGCCTGGTAGCTGATAGTGCGTATAACCAATTACTCTATACCCATCAGATTCAAAATGCAGTTGGTGCGGCAAAATATAAAGCTCTCGTTGTTCCTGGTAGTCCCGATTCAAGTTTTTTAGTGGAGAAACTTATTGATCCGACATTGAGTCCGGGTAACCTTGAAGGAGACAGAATGCCATCCCGCTTAAATGCTCTTCCCCAAAATCAAATAGATGCAATTATCAGTTGGATCAGACGTGGCGCCCCGAATGATTAATGAATAAAATCCTGATTATGAATGACACGATGAATCAAATAATCAAAAGCTTTCTAAGAAACCTGTAAATTTTATTTCCGGCTTATTAAATATTCGGTAAAGTTACCTGGAAATGATAAAAAAATAGAATGCCTCGCGACATTGGCAAGGCATTCTATCTTAGTTCATTATATTGTTCGGAGAACCTATTTGTTGAAACTCTAACCTATTGCATGCAGTGATGAAAATTTGGATGCACTTTTCATGTGCAAAAATACAAGAAGGCACTTTCGATAGCATTATGGATTTATTAGTTCGATTTTATGAGTTCTTAATGGAAACCAAGAAATCTATTGTTCAGCTTTTCTTAAAATATCATAACACAAAACTGATAAAGCTATAATGAAATCGGATTGAGCATCTTGTATTTTTGTATGGAGTTGTTTATGAACTCATAATCGTTCTGAGAAAGATAGATTAATTTTCCAAAGTATCATTGCAGGAAGTGCCTCAGGGGATTTTTTTTGGGGAGGGAAATCACTGAATATTTTCTTGTGATAATTTGGATTGATTTGTTCATGTGCTTCTGACGGAATATATGAACAAAATTTGAACAGCCCGCCGGAGGAAGCGGGCTGTTTGTTTTTATTCCATTACAAAATGTAGTGCCTGGCAGGTTTACTATAACAGGAGTAAAAAATATATCAGATAACGAGTAAGAAATTTTCTCTGTTCAGGCGGGATGTATTATACTGCCAATTGATACTCAAAACTTCTCCAATCACTTTTTTAAGATTCTGGTAGTCGTTTGGTTTTTTGATATAAATATTCGCACCCTTGAGAAATGCCGTCTCGATGTCCTCATCCGATTCAGAGGTAGAATAGATGGCTACGGAAATATCTTTAAGCTGGTTGTTGTTTCTGATCTCTTCCAAACATTCGATACCTCCTTTACGCGGCATATTTAGATCCAAAAAAATTACATCCGGAATCGAATTCTCTTTTCTGAGCAGGTGATCCATGAGTTGTTGTCCGTCATTTACAGTATTTAAGATCGTCTTGACCCGGACCTCATCTATTGCCCGCTTAAAAAAAGCGCGATCATCCTCATCATCATCGGCGAGCACAACATATAGAGCATCAGTTTGCATAGCAGGGATTATTTGCAAGTGGTGAAGAAGAAAATAAAGCACAGAAAAAAAACAACATAGTGAAGTCATAGAAAGATTCAGACACTATCTCACGACGTATACGTCTTAATATTTCCTCATTGAATCAACCTTCAGAATGATTAATTTTTATGCGATTCCTTTTTGTCATGATCTCCTTAAATCTGGTCGGTGTTAGGCCTGTCACCATTTTAAACTGGTTGGAGAGATAGGCAACGCTGCTATATCCAAGTTGGTAAGATATTTCAGTGAGAGTAAGATTCTGATTGAGAAGCATATCTTTGATCCGCTCGATCTTTTGTATAATCATAAAATGAGCTATGGAAGTATAGGTTGCTTCGGAAAAAACGGCTGTCAAATAACCATAGCTGTAATTTAGTTTTTTACTGAGATAGTCCGAGATATTTATATTAGGGCGGCCTTCTTCTTGCGATACTATTTCGATCACTGTACGTTTGATCTGTTCGACAAGATCATTCGATACCTCTTCGGTTAATTCAATTCCATATCGTGAAAGCTTTACATTGAGTTCCTCAAGCTGCTGGGTAGTTAATTGCCGTAATGCCACCGATGTCGAAATTCCCATATCATATTCCAATCCCATTGCTTTCAAATGATCTTCGACGACCACTCTACAGACATTAGACGGTTTGCAATTAATAGAGAGTTGGACCTACCCTAAATTTATAGACAGTTAATTTGGTTGTTTGAGCACAATCAGATTACATATGTCAAAGGAAAAATACGACGAATCATTTAAGCGGAACGCAGTATCATTAGTGGAAGCTGGTACACCAGCTTCCCGTGTAGCTCGAGACTTGGGCATTTCTGCGCATCTTGTTTATGCCTGGCGTAAAGAATACGGGACGAAGCCATCAACTCACGGTAATTCCTCGGATAATCAGGATGAAGTAACGCAGTTGCGTAAGCGGCTGGAGCGTACGGAAGCGGAGTTGGATATTTTAAAAAAAGCCGTGGGTATCTTCTCACGACCAAGCCGATGAAATATCAGTTTATTTTTGCTAAGCATGTGCGGTACTCAGTGTCATTGCAGTGCGCTGTCCTGGAAGTAAGCCGTGCAGGGTACTATCAGTGGCGTAAACGGATCATACCGAAACGCGAGTGTGAGAACCGTCAGCTTCGCAAACGGAGTAGCGAACTCTATGCCGAGCACAAGGGTCGCTACGGGAGTCCGCGTCTGACAGTTGCCTTGCAACGCGAAGGTTATCAGTGCTCGCATAATCGGGTTGCTCGGCTGATGCGTCAGGAAGGGCTCAAAGCCCGCGCCAAGCGGAAGTATTGCCGCACGACAGTCTCCGATCACCGGAAGGCAAGCCCGAACTTGCTCGATCGTCAGTTCCAGGTTGCGGTGCCGGATCGTGTCTTCACCAGTGACATCACCTACGTTGCCACCAACGAAGGCTGGCTCTTTGTTGCAACCGTTCTCGATCTGTGCACCCGCAAGATCGTCGGACTGGCAATGCGCAGCGATATGACGACCGAACTGGTGAGCGCAGCACTCGAACAAGCTATCGCACGACGTGATCTGCAACCGGAAATAATCTTGCACTCTGATCGCGGTGTGCAATATTCTTCCGATGCCTATCGTAGCATCATTGCTAAGCATGGCTTTCGTCAGAGTATGAGCAGAAAAGGAAACTGCTGGGATAATGCGCCGATGGAGTCGTTCTTCAAAACGTTGAAGGCTGAACTCATTTATCCGCAAAAGTATTATCACACCAGGCAGGAGGCTGCAACCAGTATTTTCGAATTCATTGAAATTTATTATAACCGGCAGAGAATGCACTCCGCGCTGAACTATCAGTCACCGGAAGACTTCGAAGCCTCTTTTTCTTCAACCGACTCTGAACGAAAAATTAACTGTCTATAATATCGGGTGAAGTCCAGTCTTAGGAAATTTTATTAAATTTTTCGTTGTCCAATGATCTTTTCCACCTTCTAAACAAACTAAATTTTCAATCTCTGTTTTATCTTCAATTTTGTACTTTGCCCATTTTCCATCCCATAAAATACCTTTATCCATTTTTCCAATATGTTTGCACCCCATCTCATGTCTTACCCAATCTTCATTGTCAAGATTTTTGAAAAAATCTCGCTCAACGTAGGTACGCATATATTCTTTGACACTGGATTGTGCTAACAGATTCATTTCAATTATACTTCAATGTTGGGTTACTGAGATGGAGTTTTACTAAGTCCAACGTGGACTCGTTCACAGTCTTAGAATAATCATCATCCCAATCATTTGAGCAAGTGAATTTTACTCCGTCGCCAGTTTTGCCTATCGTTATTTTTTGTGTATATTCTTGCATTTTGTTGTTATGTCCCATTGACGAAGCGCGATATGTGAACACGGAGTCATGTTCAATTTTTGGAGTTTGTTTGAACGACGCAATCAGCGACTTTGTGATCTCTGTTGCCTTGTTAAAATCACATCCGTTTAAGCTCAATACTACGGAGCCATTGTTATAATTATTTTCTGCCATAGAAGCGACGGCATCTCTCTCTTTTGATGCCTTGTCCTTTGGAATCATCATCACAATAGCAAGTAGTAAGAATGATGGAAGAACAAGAAACATCAAAAGTTTTTTGTTCAGTTTTTTTCTCTTTTCAAGTTGTTCTGGTGTAAGTTGTTTCATAATTTTAGATTGATGAAAATATGATGAATTAAGTCTTACAAACTTACGACATTTTTATCACTTGATCTTGATTATTCTCTCTCCCAATGCCTTTTCCAGCGTCGCTATCGTGTCCAAAGTCAGGTTTAATGATCCTGCAAGTATCTTGCTAACATAAGCCTTCGTAAGTCCAGATTTATCTGCCAAATGTTGTTGTTTCCAACCTTTTTTGACAAGGATTTCTCGTATCTGTTCTGCTATCTGTAACTGTAATGATTTCTGCATGTTAAGACAACAAAAATACTACTGATAAAGTTGCCATAGAACGAAACTTTTCCCAAGAATAAACGTTATCATATATAGCTACTTAAACAAACTGTTATATGAAAAAGATACTCACAAAAGAACCGCAGACTTTACAGGATGCCATACTTTATTATACGAACGAGCTTCGTTGCGTAGAATTTTTATCGCAGATGAAATGGAAATCCACTGGTGGAGAAAGATGCTGTCCGCGTTGTGGAAGCACCAACATTGTTGGAATGCGTACACGTCCTACTTTTCTCTGCAAAGAAAAAGGTTGCAAAAAGCAATTCTCTATCAAAGTTGGTACAGTGATGGAATGTTCCAAACTTCCGATCACAAAGTGGGTTCCTGCAATCTGGTTAATCATCAATAACAAGAATGGAATTTCTTCTTATGAACTCGGAAGAGCAATTGGCGTAAGACAAAATACCGCTTGGTTCATGTTGCATAGAATCAGAGAAGCGGTAAGCAATGGTTCATTGGAAAAATTATCCGGTACAGTTGAAATTGACGAAACGTTTGTTGGCGGATTATCAAAGAACATGCACAAAGATAAGAGACAAGAAAAAATTAAAAATACAGGCGGTAAGTCAGGAAATAAAACGACTGTATTTGGAATCATAGAACGTGGTGGTGAGGTTCGCGCAAAAGTAATTCCCAATACGATGATTGAAACTCTTTATCCAGAGATTATCAAGCATGTTGAGCCGAATGCAAACGTATATACTGATTCCTACAAGTCATATTGGAGACTCCATGAATTATTTGGAAACCACAAGATGATAGACCACGAAGCAAAGGTTTATGTTGATGGAAACGTATGGACTAACGGTATAGAAAATTTTTGGATGTTGCTCAAGAGATCAGTGAAAGGAACATACATTCAAATTTCTCCAAAGCACTTAAATAGTTACGTTGTTGAGCAAGCATTCAGATTTAACACAAAGAAAGAAACGGATGCTGAAAGATTCAATCGTGCAGTTGGACATATTTTTGGAAAGAAGTTGAAGTACAAAGACCTGATCGCCAGAGACAGAAACATTCATCTCATAGAACCGCAAAAAAGTTATCCAAAAGTTTCTGATGATATTTTTCCGTTCTGAAATAGTTATAAAAAAGAATTTTTATGATAACAGAAACAGAAATATGGAAACCTCTTCCGTTTGACTTGGTAAAATTGGAAAAAACTCCTACTCCAAAAAAAGGTGATACGATAATTTATGACGGTGAAAAATGGATTACTACTAACATAAATATTTTAATTGAAAAATACCTTTCAGAAAAGAGTAATAGCTGACAGGAAAAATTACGACAAAAATAATCTTATGTGCGTACAAGTATCGCAGATTTGAATTTTTACAGACATCTTGTTTGCAATTGCTTCGTCAAGAAATACTGCGTCTTTTGGATTCCCATAATGTCCGTTTGTACACACAGAACATTTATCTGAAACACCTAAGTTGGCTTTTGAAGTCGTCCAGTCCTCCATCGCTTTGTCCATCTTCGCTTGTTCTTCTTTAGTAGGAATCATAATAAATAATAAAATGTAATTAGGACGTTACTAACCGGAAGCGCATGAAAACGGTTCGTCTAATGCTAATATGGTTGAGGTTTCCGTTTTAATACCGGAAATCTTAGTTAAGGGTTTTGGGAAATTCGTTGGAAATTTTAACTCATTCCATTACCGCTTTTAAAAAGAAAGCAACCACAGGTAGCCATTTTTGCCAAACTCATCTCAAATAAGGTTGGTTAACTCTAAAGTCAAGTTCATCATGCATAAATTCATCGTCATCTGCCTCCTCACCATTTCCTCCTCCGCTTCAGCGCAGAGCCTTTCTGTATTTAATATCGACACAACAAATTTCCCGACGATGGAGGCAAGCTTTTATGCTTTCGATTCGAACGGACAGCAAGTAAGTCCTTCGATTTCTGATATCACAGTTACCGAAGATGGAATTGTGCGGACGATAACAGGCATCACATGCCCGCCAAAAACCACTCCGCCTCCGATCACACTCGGGATTATGGTCGATACCTATTCGGGAATAGATCTTGCAAAATATGGCGCACAGAAACTCATTGACTTAGTCTCGATTCCTCCGAGCGAAGCAGGAATTACGATGATGGATCACGGAGCATTCATTGTGCAAGACCTTACCCAACAAAGCAGAAAGCTAACCACTGCGATCGCGAAACTTTCATCTGCTGCCGGAGTCGATCTTCAAACGATGTTCTATGCCCCGAATGCAGGCGGAGTGCCATTCGTAAGCGGCAGACCGAATAAGAAGGTTTTGGTACTGATCACAGATTTACATTGCCCTCTTTTCAATCTTGACAAGAAACAACTTTATCAAGACGCGGCAANNACAATTGAATACAGCGTTATCTACCATTGTCACAAAGATTGAAAATTTTGCACCTTGCAATTTGAGCTGGGTAAGTGCATCAAGTTGCGATTTGACAAGGGGCGTAATTATTACTTATCAAAATATAGGCAGAGACAGTGTGTCCTATAAAGAACCTGCTGCTGCGGTTCCGGAACTATCACTTAGCAACTATGGTATCGATTTTGGACAAATTATACCCGGGCAAACCAAAGATACCACTATTGTAATAACTGCTCAGAATCTTCCCATTACGATAACTGATATTTCAACTTCTGATAATGCTTTCAAGGTTATGAGTGGCACTGCACCGCCGAGTTATACTCTTATGCCGGGGCAATCACAAAAATTGGTACTTCGTTATATGCCCAACGACTCAAGTTACAAATTCGAAAAAGTGACGATAACATCAAACGCATGTTTACTAAACCCGATTTACTTGATCGGAGGTTTTGCCTCTCAAAAAGATTCAATAGCAAGGATGACCTTATTAAAGCCAAATGGTGGCGAAAAGTTTTCTGTTGGGGATACAGAAATTATCACATGGTCTAATACATATTTGGATGACACAGTTACAATTAGTTATAGTATTGATAAGGGAAAAACCTGGCAAAAAATAATCGACTCCGCATCCGGCTATTCATACACCTGGATTGTGCCGAGAACACCTTCTGATAGCTGCCTGGTTAAGATAAGAGAGCATAGAAAATTCAGTCTTGATACTGTTCTTACATTGCTCGGACATACTGCTTTTGCGTTGCACGTTGCATTTAGTCCAAATGGGAAACAAGTTGTAAGTACTGGTTCGGATCTTCTTGCAATCATATGGGATGCACAAACAGGAAAATTATTGCACAAACTAATCGGTCATACGGGAGACGTTGTTGACGCACAATTCAGTCCTGATGGCTCTCAAGTGATAACAGGAAGCAGAGATAACACTGCCAAACTGTGGGATGTAGCGACGGGAAATTTATTGCAAACGTTTATCGGACATAAATGGGAGGTCAATACCGTTCAATTTAATATTGATGGCACGAGAGCACTCACCTCAAGCAAAGATACTACCGCAATAATGTGGGATGTTCAGACTGGTATACCACTTACTATCTTCAAGGGGCACGCAGGTTGGCTAACAGCTGCAATTTTCAGTCCTTTCGGTGATAGGGTTTATACATCAAGCAATGATGGAACAGTTAAAATTTGGGATGCTGCTACTGGCAAAGAACTCTTCAATCTCGTTGATCAGTACAGCACGATAGATGCAATTGCTCTCAGTCATAATGGGGATCTTATTTCTTCCGTAAGCAGAAAAAATATTGATATGGTCTGGAATACCAAGGATGGAAGTATATTTCACAGCTATGCACCGGGTTGGGGATTCACGCAATTCAGCAGTGACGATCAAATGCTCCTTTCAGCTACTGACGATTATGCTCATGTATGGGATGTTCGTAGTGGAATTGAAATTAATTCTTTTAATGGCTACCCATATGTTGTATTATGTGGAACTTTCAGTCCCGATAATCGTGTGGTCGCTACAGCAGGTATCTCTGTTCAATGCTGGGATGTACAGACAGGCGATAAATTAATAACCCTTTTAGGGCATACCTGGGATGTTACAAGTTTAGCTTTCAACAATACTTTTTACGAGTTAGCATCAGCAAGTTGGGACAATACTGTAAAATTATGGTTTCTCCATTATCGCCCTGATCAATATGATGTCTCTGATTCTGTCTTCTCCATAGTGATGCCAACATTCTCTTTCGCTTCGAATGTAATTGACATGGGACAAGTTGAACAAGGCAGAGAGAAAGACTCTATCGTGAAAGCAACGATCTGTAATTCGGGAAGCGTGCCGCTTCATGTTCTTGGCATGGATGTAACAAGCGGCGATAAAGCGGAATTCATGATCATGTCAGGTGCAGGCGATTTTACGTTGCAGCCTGGTCAATGCCGCGACGTGATGTTTACGTATATGCCGATGATGATGGGGAAAATGTCGGCGACAGTTACGCTGCGAACTTCAACCGGAGATTACCCCGATACCATAAAAATTCTTGGTGAAGGCATCGCTCCGCTTCTATCGGTGATGGGAAATGTTATTGATTTCGGGCAAGTGAAGATCGGCAACTTTAAGGATACAATAATTTCAGTTGCAATTCAAAATATAGGAAATCTTCCGGTAAATTTTTCTCCTGCTACACAACTTGGTCCGGATGTGATACAATTTTCATTGCTTTCAAGCGCAGCAGGATTCTCTCTTTCACCCGGGGCAAGCCAAAGCGTAACGCTCAGGTTCTCTCCACATTATGTCGGCAGNNTCAGGGCGTATTGCCTTTGATTATAACGCGCCAAGCTCACCGGCGATCTTAAGCGTCTTCGGCCAAGGCCTTGGCGGTCTGGTAACGATTCCGGAGGATTCCGGCTATGCCGGCGACCATAAAAATATTCCGATGATACTGGAGAAAGTACCGGTCACTTCTATTCAATCGCTGGCAACAAATTATTCGGCACGTATCGCCTATGATAATTCAGTGCTCGAACCCATTGGCGGAGTTATACAAAAAGGAAATCGCTTTGATACCATTAATGTCAGCGGCTTGCTTGGCACATCTGATACGCTTGGCTTACTTCCTTTTACTGTTTTGCTCGGAGAACGAACTATCAGCCCGTTAAATATTGTAGATTTTAGCTGGCTCGACGGTGCGGGCAATCCTGCAGATTATGATGCCGATACGAAAAGCGGAACGTTCACTGTTTTGTATGGATGCGGTGATAGCTTGCTCTGGAATTTTATGAGCACGGGGCGAATTGCATCCATTACGTCGGTCAATCCTAATCCGTCGAACGGAATAATCCATATCGATATCCAAACGACAGAAAGCGGAAGAACACAGCTTCAATTGTTTAATTTACTCGGACAGAAAGTCGGTACAATTTCCGACGGCGAGTTGAAGCCCGGATTGCATACATTCGATTTCGATTCACATAATCTTAATTCAGGAAGCTATTTTCTGACCTTAACCACTCCAACGGTGAGAAGGATGGAGAGAGTTGATATTGCGAAATGATTTCTTTAATCAGCCTGTAAAGATAATGACGGACTAAAGTCCGCCCACTATAGAAATCTATTTCTTCTCATACCCTCCGCGGAGTACCCAGACGAAATAAAAAGTTATTCCGGCGGCTAAAGCAAGGACGATGATTCCGATGATGGAATTTCCGTCGTCACGGATAATTTCTCTGGATCCGAAGAAAAGGAAGAAGGCAAGCGCCATTCCGATCAGAATTTTATGCAGCGTGAGTAATCTCATTGTCTAAAGCATTTATCACCTTACTAACATCAAACACGAATCTTCTTGATAAGGTCGTGGGAAAATAAACTTATCAGAAATTAATTGTGTACGGTATCACTGCTTGTGTTGGTAACATTTTCCCCTTGGGGATAGACTGTAGATTATAACTTTCACTATGGATAACTTATTGCCCTTCCACATACGAACAATATACCAGATAACTTGTTATATTGCCTTTTCATCGGGAAAAACATCAATAATCCGGCATTTGAAAACATTATCGACATTCCCACACCCTTTAAAATAACCTGTATTTAAAAGTATTTAAAAGAGATGTTTAAAGAATTAAGAGGAATGTTGGGAAGAATCTCAGGTCAGAAAAAAGAGAAGCCGCCGAACAAAGTAATGAATCTCTAAGTTGTATGAACCCGAATTGAAGCGTCATTGCGAGAAAGGAGTGAAATGACTCACGAAGCAATGACGGATGTGATAATC
The DNA here is from genome assembly GCA_003151215.1 of Ignavibacteriota bacterium. The sequence goes on along the minus strand of PLXB01000097.1, from coordinate 7,200 downwards.
GAAAATAAATAATGAACGTAGCAATCATCGGAACAGGGTATGTCGGTTTAGTAACAGGCGCAGGATTTGCCGAAACGGGTAACTGCGTAACATGCATGGATATTATGCAGGAAAAGATCGATGCTTTAAAAAAAGGAATTATCCCGATCTATGAACCCGGTTTGGAAGAGATCGTCCGATTTAATATTTCCGAAGGCAGGCTTCTGTTTTCGACCGATCTTAAAGAAGCGATCACCGATGCAAAAGTAATATTCCTTGCGCTGCCGACTCCGCAAGGAGCCAATGGGGCTGCTGATCTCTCTCGCGTGATGTCTGTTGCCAAACAAATTGCGCAGATCATTACGGAGCCGAAAGTGATCGTCAATAAATCAACCGTGCCTGTCGGTACTGCAGAAAAAGTAAAAGCAATATTTGCAACGGAGACAAAAATTAAAGTTGAAGTTGTTTCGAATCCGGAATTCCTGAAGGAAGGTGCTGCCGTGCAGGATTTCTTAAAACCCGACCGTATCGTGATCGGCTCATCGAGTCCGAAAGCGATCGAAGTCATGCAGGAGCTTTTTGAGCCGTTCGTTCGAACCGGAAATCCGATCTACATCATGGATGAAAAAAGCGCAGAGCTTACGAAATATGCTGCGAATGCGATGCTTGCTCTGAGGATCTCTTTTATGAATGAGATCGCAAATATTTGCGATCGTGTGGGCGCCGATGTCGATAACGTGCGAAGAGGAATCGGCTCCGACGGACGGATCGGTCAACAGTTTCTTTTCCCGGGAACCGGATTTGGCGGAAGCTGCTTCCCCAAAGATGTCAGTGCAATAATAAAAACCGCAGCGGAGAATGATTATGACTTCAAGACGTTGAAAGCCGTGCAGGAAGTAAACTACAAGCAGAAAAAAGTGTTAGTTGAAAAGATCCTTGCACATTACGGAGGAAATATTTCCGGAAAAATATTTGCATTATGGGGCTTATCCTTCAAACCAAAAACCGACGATATCCGCGATGCACCGTCGATCGAAATTATCTCTGCACTCTTAGAGCACGGAGCGAAAGTTCAGGCATCGGATCCGGTAGCAATCCCGGGCATGATGAAAGTTCTTCCTGAATCGGATCTGCTTCAATACCGCCGCAAAAATATGAAAGCTCTTGAAGGTGCCGATGGACTAATCGTGGTAACCGAATGGAATGAATTCCGCAATCCCGATTTCGATCTGCTTGCAAAATCGCTAAAGGATAAAGTTATTTTCGACGGAAGAAATATTTACGATCCGGAGAAGATTAAGGAACACGGGCTTGCCTATTATGGGATCGGGAGGAGATAGGAGTTAATTTCTCATTCGTAATTTACAAAATTAATGCCAAGAACGTTAATCACCGGCGGTGCCGGATTTCTCGGAAGCCATCTTTGCGACCGTTTTGTTGCCGAGGGTCACGAAGTTATTTGTATGGATAATCTTGTCACCGGTGCGACAAATAATATCGGACATCTGATAGGCAAACCAAATTTTTCATTCGTGCATTATGATGTAACGAATTATATTCACGTCGATGGTGCGCTTGATTATGTTTTACATTTTGCATCACCCGCTTCGCCGATCGATTATCTCAAGCTGCCGATACAGACGTTGAAGGTTGGCTCGATCGGCACCCATAAGGCCCTTGGTTTGGCGAAAGCAAAGAATGCGCGCTTCCTCCTGGCCTCGACAAGTGAAACGTATGGCGATCCTGCAATTCACCCGCAGCCGGAAACATATTGGGGTAATGTGAATCCGATCGGCATACGCGGAGTCTATGACGAGGCGAAGCGATTTGCCGAAGCACTGACTATGGCATATCATCGCTATCATACTCTGGAAACGAGGATCGTTCGTATCTTTAATACGTATGGCGAGAGGATGCGCATCAAAGACGGGCGGGCAATTCCGGCATTCATCACCCAAGCTCTTCGCAATGATCCTATCACTGTCTTTGGGGATGGCTCGCAGACACGAAGCGTCTGCTATGTTTCTGATCTGGTCGATGGCATTTACCGTTTACTTCTTTCAGATTACCCGAATCCCGTAAACATCGGCAATCCGGATGAAGTAACTATGCTTGAACTTGCAAAAGAGATCAAAGCCATGATCTCCGAATCCAAGAGCGAGACGATCTTCAAACCCCTTCCGCAAGACGATCCGCAAGTCCGCCAACCTGATATTACTCTTGCCAAATCTCTCTTAGGCTGGAATCCGAAAGTTGACCGCAAAGAAGGACTGAAAAAAACGATCGCCTATTTTCGGGAAGCATTGAAGTGAGACAAGAAAAAATTTGGACTTGCCGGAAATGGTATTGAATGAGCGATTTTCTTTTGTTCATGAGAAGTTCTCAAATCCAATCTTCCGATCCCCATGTATATTTGCAATAGAATTTTCATTCAATTCATTACATCTATGCACATCAAGCGTATTAACACCGTTTCACTTCTGGCCTTTATGCTCTGCATCGGGCTCGGATCCTGTTCAAGTTCAAAAAGCACATCAACGACGACGACAAATACTCCATCGCTCTATGATCGCCTCGGCGGTAAGGGAGCGATCACAGCTGTCGTTGAGAAATTTGTGGGCTATGTTGCTGCCGATTCCAAGATCAATATGTTCTTTGCGAATACGGATATCGCACATCTGAAGATGGAGCTTGTCGATCAGATCTGCGCTGTTTCGGGCGGACCCTGCGTTTATACCGGCAAAGATATGAAGACGGCTCATAAAGGGATGAATATCAACGACGATCAGTTCAATGCTCTTGTAGCTGATCTTACTCATTCACTGAATGATTTCAGAGTTGGCGCTCAGGAACAAAGCGAGCTTACCGGAGCGCTAGCCGGCTTGCGCGGCGATGTAGAGCATCAATAGGATACTTCTTTCTATATTAATAGTAATGCCTCGCAGATGTGAGGCATTACTGTTATAGACGGTGCGATGCAGTGAATAGATTCTCCCTGAAAATGAATTGTTATTCATTCATTTCTTTGAAACAACTCCCATACTTCTTTCTCATAAGTTATAGAACTGATTTGTTGTCAATAGGGATGATCTCGTATGATAGAATTCAAAATAGAGAATAACGAAGGCTTGCAGTCAAGACGCAATTTTATAAAAGTCTGCAGTAAAGTATTAGCCGGAGTGACAGTCATAGGGTTTGTCGCTCCAATAATTAATAGTTGTTCCAATCCTACAGGTCCCGGTTCACAGGTTGCCCCGTTCAATATATCAGTAGATGTTTCATCGCTTACACAAAATAACCAGGCGTTACGAACCTCGACACCGGATAGTAACTCGTTACTGATTGTCCGCCAAAGCGCTGCGAGTTATATCACACTGCTTCTCATTTGTCCACATGCGTTGTGCGGAGGAAGCACGATGATCCAGTCCGGAGGTACCATCTATTGCTCCTGCCACGGTTCGACCTTCGACCTGAGCGGACAAGTTACTCAGGGTCCGGCACAATCGAATCTCGTTACATACTCCACAGTATATAACTCCTCGACGAGAAAAGTTACGATCCATAATTAGAGATCTTGGATTTTGCTGTGGCCGATTTAGATTAGAATTTTTGCTGAGTATCACTGCAAAAATGCCGGTCACGCGAAGTGAAGTAAACGAAAAGCTTATTCATCTTTTTAAAGATACCGTAGGGTTCTCGGATGAAGAGCTGGAATATATGTTCTTGCAGTTACTCCCATCAATCTATAACGCAAGAGTTTTTAACTGCAGCCCATGGGCACTATTTGCTCCGACTTTGGTTTTAAAACAGCAGATAACAATGTTCCTGAAACGACTCTTCATACTCACTCTTTATGCAATTCCCACGATGGTGTGGGTTACTGCATTGCGTGCCCAGTGGGAGCCTGTGAATGGGCAGGGTGGTAGCAGAATCTTTACATTTGCTATCAGTGGTACAAATCTTTTTGCAGGGACTAATGAAGGAGTTATTCGTTGGGTCGATAGTGTGACTAACTGGACCTATGTAGGTTTGAATGACGTTCGTGCCTTTGCAGTGCATGACTCGAGTTTTTTTGCGGCGAGCTACACCTCCGGAATTAACCGCTCAGGTAACAACGGTGAAAACTGGACTTTGACGAACTCCGGATTTGAGAATACTCCAGGCCCCGTCGATGCTCTTGCCGCCTTGGGGACAAATCTTTTTGCTGGACGCACGGGCTCGGACGGCAATTGTATTTATCGCTCGACCGATAACGGCAATAGCTGGCATTCGGCATTCTTTTTGGGCACTATCACAGCTGTCACGTCTTTTGCAGTGAGTGGCTCGAACATTTATGCAGGGACGGACAATGAGGGTGTTTTTCTTTCTACCGACAGTGGGGCAACATGGAATGAGGCCAGTGAGGGTTTAAGGCGGCATCCGAACTACCCCTATTTGCAGGTTAACGCCGTTGCTGCGAATGGGACAGATCTTTTTATAGCTACGCAGAGCGGTTTTTTCCACTATACAAATTCGACAACCTTCGACACGAGTTTAACGGCATTCAATGTCACTGGACTTGCTCTTATCGGCTCTGACCTTTATGCTGGAACGATAGACGTTGGTATTTATCTCTCGACCGACAATGGCACGACCTGGGCTTTGATCTATAAACGCCTTGAACCAGCAGATGAGGTTACGTGCTTTGCACAAATTGGCGGAAATCTTTTCGCTGGAACTGAAAATAAGGGTATTTACCGATCTACGGACCTTGGGAAAAGTTGGACGGAGATCAATACCTCCTTAACGAATATTGATGTCCTTTCTTTTGGAGAGAGTGGTTCGAACTTCTTTGCCGGGACGAGTCTTTCATCGGGCGTTTTTCGCTCGACCAACAACGGAAAAAATTGGTTTACTGCCGGCACCGGTCTGAAGCAAAGTCAGGTCGATGGTTTTGCAGTGAATGGGACAAACCTTTTCGCTGGAACGGATACCGGCATTTTTTTATCGACCGATAACGGTGCAGCCTGGAGAGAACTTACGACAGACTCGTTGGCGCCTATTTCCTATATTCCTCTGGCTGGGGATTGCTTGCTGATGCAGGGTCAGAGTCTTTTTGCCGGTACGCATGGCGGAGTTTTTCTTTCCAATGACGACGGCCTTAACTGGAAAGCAGTCAATAATGGCTTTACACCGCTGCAGAATGGGGTTCTTTACATTGGGGCTGTCGATTGCTTGGCAACGAACGGTACGGATCTTTTTGCTGGGGTTGCAGACGGATTTGACTTCGGTCTTTATCGCTCAACCAATAATGGTGCAGACTGGGTTGTGTGCCCTCTCGCAACACACTATGTCTATGCTTTAGCGACAATTGATTCAATGCTCGTTGCTGGATCGAGAAATGGCGTTGCCCTTTCAACCGATAAAGGCGTAAGCTGGCCCTCGATATATGCCCCATTAGGCTATCCAGTTTATGCCTTAGCTTTGGTTGGTACAAATATTTTTGCGGGAACGCTCAACAAAGGTATTTTTCTTTCAACTGACAAGGGAGCAACCTGGACTGATGTTACCTCTAATTATTCATCTATCTCGACGGTATACGCTCTCGATGTTCGTGATTCGGATCTTTATGCAGGTACATCCGATGGTATCTGGCACTGTGCGATTTCCTCCCTTATCGTGCACAGCGCTGTGGCCAAGGCTCCTGCGGGCAAGCATGAGATTCAAAATTATCCCAACCCCTTCTCAGAATCGACTCAAATCACCTTCACCTCGGAGACGGCAGGGTATGCGGAAATATCAGTCGTGAATTTGCTGGGTGAGCAGGTTGCTCTGTTGTTTTCGGGTGATCTCACAGTCGGAAATCATTCTTTCACATGGAGCAATCCCAAAGACTTGCCCGATGGAACATACGAGTGCTTGGTCCGAATAAATGGGCAAGTAGAGACGCTGACAATAGTATTGATGAGGTGATTTGAACCTCCAGGGTCTTGCCCAGCGCTCCGGAGATTATCATTCTCAGTGATAATGAAATTCTAAAATACTAAGCTAATAGCAAAAAAAGCGCCCTAATTTAAGGACGCTTTTTTATAAGAATTCTGCCGGGGAGTTTTCTTAAACTGCCTGTGGAATTTTTCCGGCAGGCATAGGGACATTTCCTAACTGCTAGAGCAGCGCATTAACATCGATTCCCAAGCCGCCTGCTATACCCATACCCAGCTCCATATCGGCGCGAAACCAATGACAGAGCTGGCGGTTGATGATCTCATCGCGTTTCGGTCCGGAAATACCACTCATCGCAGCGACGATATTATGGATGGTATTCTTTTTCNNATGGAAGAGTGTTCCCGGCTGAGTATAGTGATCGTTCTCGCCTTCGCCGTTTCGGTCATACCAATCGGCAGTCATGGAATCAAGCTCCATTGCAGGCTGCTTGTAATTTTGATCAACCTCAATATTATCAAAGCTATTTGGGAAATAATTCGGATTACTGCCTCCGTTACCGTCAACGCGCATGTGCCCGTCTCTTTCATAATTTGCAACGATGAACGGACATTTGTTAACGGGGATCTGCTCATAATTAGCGCCAAGACGGTAGCGATGTGCATCCGGATAAGAGAGCAGACGTCCTTGCAGCATTTTATCGGGTGAATAGCTGATGCCATCAACGACATGAGCGGGAGCAAATGCCGATTGCTCAACCTGTGCAAAATAATTTTCCGGCACTTCGTTGAGCTCCATCGTTCCAACATCGATCAAAGGGAATTCTCCATGCGGCCAGATCTTTGTCAGATCGAATGGATTCCAGCGGAAGTTTTTAGCTTGCTCCTGAGTCATGACCTGAATCTTGAGCTCCCATTTCGGGAAATCACCTTTCTTGATCGCTTCAACAAGATCGCGCTGCGAGTAATCCGGATCAACTCCGCGCATTGCGGCTGCGCTTTCGTTATTGAAATTTTTGATTCCCTGTATCGTCTTGAAATGAAACTTCACCCATACTTTTTCATTTTTCGCATTGATCATCGAAAACGTGTGACTACCGAATCCATCCATGTGCCGGTGTCCGTCAGGAGTGCCACGATCACTCATCAGGATTAGCACCTGATGAAGGCTCTCAGGATTGAGACTCCAGAAATCCCACATCATTGTCGGACTTTTCAAATTAGTCTCGGGATCGCGTTTCTGCGTATGAATAAAATCGCTGAATTTTTTTGCATCCTTGATGAAAAAGACAGGTGTATT
>PLXB01000506.1 GCA_003151215.1 Ignavibacteriota bacterium | reverse complement strand
AAGATGGTTTTCACTTTCTCCGATTGCGCGCGCGTATTCTTTTACGAACGAACGGATATATGTTTCAGGCTGAAAATCAAAAACGCCCGATTCAAGAAGATTAAGAAACTTCGGATTTATCCTTGTTTCAGAAGAAATTTCAGCGATGGATATCCCTTTGGATTCCCGTAATTTTTTTAGATCTTCACCAAAGTCTTTGAGTTGAGCCAACTGCGTTGAGTATGATTAATGCGTGTTCGTAATTTCAAAAAATAATTTAACTTTGTTTGAATTTCAATGTAATATTCTGCATTTAGCCCGATTGAGCGGTTAAAAGCTCTCAATTTTCAGGACGTTCGCATTTAACACTATTCTAACTATCCAATCCCTGCCGGGCATCAAATACTATCGCTCCTTATTACTTTGAATAACTTTACAAAATAAAGTATATTAATTGATTAATGCTTAACTTTTGCGAGGTATATTTCGATTATCTTAAGTTCGAGGGCAGCGACAGGCTTGACCTTATTAACAGGCTCTCCAGAAACGAAGTTAACTCTCTGGAAAAATATAAGGGCACGAGGACTATTCTGACCTCCGATAAGGGCAGGATAATTGATGTTATTACAATGTTTAACTTCGGAGATTTTATCTTTGCACTTTGCTCAGCTGGTAATTCCGAGAGGGTTCTGGCGCACCTTGAGAAGTACACAATTATGGATGACTTCAGGGCGACTAACTTGGCGGACACACATGAAGCTTTGCTGTTCTTTGGGGATGAAGCCAGAGCTTACCAGGAGGAGCTATTCGGAACTGATGCGACACGCTATGCAAACAACGATTTTTTGGTTCTTTCTGAGGAAAATAACGACGCTATAGCTGCGCGAAATGATGATGCATTGGGCGGATTTTATTTTATCTAGGCAAACGAGGGAAAGCAGCATTGGGAAAGAAAACTGTTCTCGCCCGCAAGGGCCGCTAAATATGATATAAAAGAGCTGACCACAGCTCAGCTGGAAGTAAAGCAGATTGAACTCGGTATCCCACGCTTTGGAAAAGAATTGAGCGAGCTGACAAATCCGCTTGAATGCGGGCTTTGGAATTATGTAAGCTTTACAAAAGGATGCTACATTGGGCAGGAAGTTATCGCAAGACTTGATACTTACGATAAGGTCCAACGGCATTTGATGGGCATTGAGATTAGTGAACCGTTTCAAAACGGATCACTGCCGATATCCATTTCGAATTCAGATGGTGAATCTATTGGAGAAATAACAAGTCTTGCGTTTTCTCCCTCTGTAAATAAATCACTGGGCTTAGCATTTATTAAAACAGCATTTGCAATTCCGGAAATGAACGCAAAGATCGGCGAAGGTAAAATTACTGCGAAGCTGGTAAAGCTGCCGTTTGAAGTATAGTGTATATATGTCTATTACTACAGATCTACCGATTCTCATCCCGGAACTCTCAGAGGCAACCGTCGAAGATTTTCTTACTGCGGAAACTACTTCGCAGGAAGTTGTTGCTCGCATTCACGCATTGAAAGAAAAACTCCGCGATAAAGTTGTTATCCTTGGTCATCATTATCAGCGCGACGACATTATTCAATTTGCCGATAAGACCGGGGATTCATTCGAACTTGCCCGCTATGCCGCCAATCTTTCCGACCGCGAATTCATTATTTTCTGCGGAGTCCATTTTATGGCAGAGACGGCTGATGTACTGAGTGGTGATAAGCAAAAAGCGATCCTGCCTGATCTGAAAGCCGGATGCTCGATGAGCGATATGGCACGCACTGAGCAAGTGCTCGATGCATGGGACGCACTGAGCGAAGTGACCGATACAAAAAAGATCTGCCCGATCACCTACATGAATTCCAGCGCTGCCATCAAAGCATTCTGCGGCGAACATGGCGGAGCAGTTTCGACAAGTTCGAACAATAAATTTCTTTTCGATTGGGCATTCGAGCAAGGCTTTGAAAAGATCTTCTTTTTTCCCGATCAGCATCTCGGAAGGAATACGGCATTTTATCAGATGGGTATTCCGCTTGATGAAATTGTTCTTTTCGATCAATCACAAGGCGGGCTTGGCGGGCTTACCAAAGAACAGATCGCCAAGGCAAAAATTATTTTATGGCGAGGACATTGTTCTGTGCATCAGCATTTCCAACCTTCGCATCCGGATATTTTCCGTGCGATGTATCCCGGTATCACCGTCATCGTTCATCCCGAATGCTCGTTTGAAGTGGTGAAAAAAGCGGACATGGTTGGCTCAACATCATTCATTTGCAAGACTATTGCCGAAGCTGCGCCGGGCTCAAGCTGGGCAGTCGGCACCGAGCATCATCTTGTCAACCGTTTAAAAAAAGAGAATCCCGATAAATTCATCACGACGCTTGCGCCCTATGCCTGCGAATGTGCCACGATGTACCGCATTTCGCCGGAGGCATTGCTCGGAATACTTGAAGATATTGATAATGGTAAAGTAAAAAACCAAATTATTGTCGATGATTCGGATAAGCAGTGGGCGCGGGTTGCACTTCAGAGGATGCTGGAAGTAACGAAAGCACATGGGTAAATGAGAAATTATCTTAGTAAAATCAGCTTTTTTATTTCGCTAAACGAATCGGTAGTTAATCGATAAAAATAAACTCCATTCGGAAGTTCATTTGCATTCCACTGAAATTCGTGATGACCTGCAGATAATCTTTCTTCGGACATGACAGTACCAGCTTCTTTTCCGAGGGCATTCATTATTTTCAGCGAGACTATGGAATATGATGGGAGATCGAAGGAGATTATTGTGCTTTGGGAAAAGGGATTGGGGAAGTTTTGAGTGGAGACAGTAGAAGTCTCATTATGATTGTTTTGATTATTTACACTAAGCTCTGAAAATGACCGATGCCAGACACTTGCACCATACAAGCCAATAAATATTTCATTGCCAATAGCTGCAACGTCATAGACATTTGTGTTAATTAATCCATCATTGAAAGATTTCCATTGTTTCCCAGTATCGATTGAGACATATACTCCAGTTTCACAACATACGAAAACAGAATTGTTCAAAACCCTGATACTTTGAATTTCTCTACCGTCTAGACATAATAATTCAATAACATCTCTTTTGGAACATCCCATCCCCCTTCCTCGTTAAACTAAATAGAGGAGAACTTCATAAACATTTGAAAGAAACATTCGAGTATTTTTCCAACACAAAGGAACGTGAACGTGCGGCGATAGTCATGTTGATCCGTTCCAACAAAGAGTCCGCCCGTCGCGAAGCTACCGAGCATTTGGATGAACTGGAACGCCTTGCCGATACGGCAGGCGCCGATGTGCTTTTGCGCATGACGCAAGAGAAACAGCTTCCCGATGGTGCGCTCTATCTCGGCAAAGGCAAAGTCGAAGAGTTGAAGAAGCATGTCGAGATGC
>PLXB01000367.1 GCA_003151215.1 Ignavibacteriota bacterium | reverse complement strand
GGAAACCGTCTCGAAAAAAATCGCCGAAGCCCTGAAACTGAAACTCACTCCGCAGGAAGAAAAAGCAATTCAGGAACAGCCAACGGAAAATACCGAAGCGTATGAACTGTATTTGAAAGGATTGGAATTCCACCGCTTGCTTACTAGGGACGGGTATGAAAAGGCATTGAAACTTTATGAAGATGCGGTGGTGCTCGATCCGGAATACACTGATGCTTATCTTGTTATCGCAAATGTAGCTGCAACCTATTACCGCGAATGCTCACGTGATCCGAAGTGGCTCCGGCGTGCCGAAGATAATCTCAAGAAAGCAGAAGCGATCACCGGCGAAACAGCAAAAACATTATGGATTCGCGGAGAGATCGAATGGCAGAAAGGAAATTTTGATGAGGCGGAGAGAGTGCTGCTGAGATCAACAGAACTTGATCCTAAATTTCACGGATCATTCAATATTTTGGGGAATATTTACATGAAAATTAGCAAGCCTGAAAGAGCTGTCTGGGCATTCACTGAAGTTGTCAAGATAATAGATAATCACCAAGCTTATTCTAATCTTGTTATTGCATTATCAAACTTGGGTGATATGATTCAACTTCAAAGAACGGCAATGAATGCCATTCCGGTGATGAAAAAACATATCTCTCAAATACCTGACGACCTGACTGCGCATGTTAATTATGCTGAAACTTTATTAAGGGCAAATAGAAGAGATGAGGCACTTATTGAAGCTGACAGACTTGCTAAACGAAATGACTTAGACGGAATGAATTTATATAATCTTGGGGCATTATACTCTCATCTCGGGATACAAAATAAGTCAGTCAAGATGTTTCAAAGAGCCGTCTCGAATGGATTTCGAGAGATTGAGGCATTCAAATCGCAAGTTAACGACGATCCGAATATTCAGATTCAACTTGAAAAAATTATTAAAAAATTAGAAAATATTATTAAATTTGAAGGAAACCGAATATAATTACATGATACTCAACTACTGAAAAAGATTTGCATCTCCGGCTTCTATAATAACCTTTGTTCCCGCATCGCCGAAGTAGTATCCGACAAAACCATTTGTTTTTGTAGCAGGGGCTCGAGCTACAGTAATATTTTCAGCAGGGTTACCAGTGACAGTAAGAGTAACATCGACTTTATCTGGTCCATTAGCAGGTTTAATTGTGAAAACTACCCAGTTGTCCATAGGAACGCCTACTGGTTGATCTATCATCCCCGTCCAGTTGAATTTAATACCTGCATTAGTAAGATTTTCAACATAAACTTTTGCCGGTTGAAATACATTACTTGATGGGGTCATTGTTAAATCCAAAGCGGTGGAATTATTTGCCGCAGGTGGCATGATTGTTGTCGTTGAGGAGATATTCCCTTTTGGAACCCGACGTAACTCTGACAACCCGTACCCACCAGCAAAAAGAGCAAGTCCAATTATTCCGAATCCAGCTTTTTGTCTAAATGTCATAGTGGGGATGAATGATGGTGAATACGCAAATATACGAAAAAAAAGAGTTCCCGATGAAAAATTGAAAATGAGGCGAGTGTGACATTTTTTTCTGTAAAGCAGAGGCAGTTTCTCTTCGGCGAATCTTCTATCTTCGCCATTGATTTCATCTCCGAACTTCCTTATTTTGCATGCTTAGCCGGCAAATGTATTTGGCTTACTTGCGCTTCCCAACCCCCAGGGAATCGAAAGTATAATTACCCGTCGAATCGCCAAAGCCGAGGGATATTTTTTGGAGAATACTGTCTTTCGGGAACGATCCCCAAAATAAATTACTCATTTTCGGTATGTGGAGATGCCCGATTAATTTAAATGTTCCGCAATCTTTATCTCGTTCAGGCGGAGGATAATTACCATCCCATTTCTGCATGATACATGATAAAAGGAGCGCGCTGCTTAATCCGTCATCCAGATCGTCAGCATAATCATCTTTTTTTAGTTTTTTCAGATCCCATCCCTTAGCATACTCTATCGCTTTTTTTGCACGGGGGTTTTCTTCGACAAGACCTACCCATTCGATCGCAGCTGCGCAGGCAGTATGATAGGCAAAGAGCTGATGTTTGACGGCGCTTGCCGAATCGTGTGCCGGATAAGCGCCAAAGCCATGGTATTTTATTTGTGATTCTCCGTTATAGTAGAGCTGAGAATTATCATGATTCATAGGAGTATGGGATAGCGGAACTCCGAATGTCGTCTTGGGTGCACTATCAGGCGGCGGAAATACTCCGGTACAGAGCCGGAATTTCCAGTTCTCCGAGCCATGACGTGCTGAAGGAGCACCTAATTTTTTCCGTACTTCAAACCATGTCGGCGCCCGGTCGAATCCGTCATCAGTTTCCTTACCCGGAAATCCCATCCTCTTGAAATTGAAATGCGTCCAGTCCGTGTGGCTGTAAAAATCTTCTACCATATGCAAAGAGGCACCGAGCGTAAGAAGAATGAGTTTCTTCTGGTCGTCAACTGTAAGGCCTGAATCATTCTGGAATGAAATGATGGCATTGCGGGTATTTTCCAATAAACGGGACCACAAATAATTGAATTTCCAATTACGATTGAGCTTTCCGGCAAGATTATCAAAATGCAAAAAATTAGAAGCAGCATGAGTTTCACCGGTTGCAGGAAGATTGCGGAGTTCAAGATAACTTGCACTTTTTACTATGGTGCCAACTATTTCAGTGACGAAGGGTCCGAAATAATCCAAACAGAAACTACTGAATTTAATTACCTTGATCGCGTCCGGACTGAATTTATAGATTCGTCCAACTTCCTCTGCTGCGCTAAAATGCCAATACGTATCGAAAGCGCAAGTAGAACTATAGGTTCCGGAAAGCAGGATGCAAACGAATAGAGAACGGAGTGAAAACCGGTGAAATCCGGATAGATTAAACATATGCCTCTCGTGAATATTTTTTAGTTCTTTTTTAAGGAAGATGTCATAAGGGAAATGATACAGGGGAGTAACTGCTTAAATTTCAACTTGTCTAACGCAGATATAATTCCAATGATTTAACAGGGGGATTAAAAAAACACCCTGTTTTTGAAAACAGAGTGTTGCCGTAGTACATTATATTTATCGCGAGAGGCTCAATAAAGAGAAAAATAAACCATCGCAATCATAATTCAATACGCCCTCACTCCCCAATTCAGGCGTGCTGCTCCTTGCTTGCGATGGAAAAATCGGAAGAGCGTAACTCTTCAAGTTCATCAAATGGATATTTCAGTTTTGCGATTTGTGCCGATTCCCGTTCCTCGGCAGTTCCCCAAAGCATTACTTTCTCATAAGCAGCCTTCCGTTCGCTGCTATCGAAAAACGAAGGGAAACGGAGCTGTTCAAGAGCTTCGGTGACGGAAATTATGAACATCGTATCCATTAATAAAAAAATCGGAAATAGCTAACATGAAAATTAAAGACCGTAAGCATAACTTATCCTATCCTATTCCCCAATTCAGATCGGTAGGTTATGCTTACGATCGGAAAATCAAATTCTTTTGTCAATCGGTTGCGATACAAAAATACAAGTTCGAAGTCCGCGTTTTATTATGTAATTTCAAGATTATACTTACATCTTTTTAAGTCTGCAAGCGGCACTTCCACTCACTTATGATGGAAGATACGAAGTAGGAGAAAGATCGGTTTTAAATAGCTTGTGATGACTTCTGAAACCGCAGCAGGCTTATTATTGCCAAGATATAACAGATACTTCCGACCCAGTATGTAAAGGAAATCCCGGCTTCCATTGATAAAATAATTGCCAGAACCGATGCGAGGACGGACATCGCTCCGTTAATTCCCCAAAGCCATGGTGTTATATGCCCAAATTTTGCAGAAACACTTTTCATTCCGATTGGAAATGCCATTCCCATAAAAAATCCGGGAATTGCAAGAATAAGAGCGGCCAACGATATGCGTAGGGGAGTTGTAGCATCGGCGAAGTTATGCAAAATATTTGGCGTTGCTATGCCAACGACTAATAGAACCATAACGAACGCTGCCGCCCATAAAATACTTCTCTTCCGAAGTTTTTCAACGGCGAGCGATTGTGTCGAAAGACTTCCGATCCCGCTCGAAATAAGAAGTGAAAAAAGCGAAACGGTAAATCCGTAAACCGGATGACCGAGAAAAACAGAAAACCTTTCGATCTGTGCGATTTCAATGATCATAAAACCAAGGCCGATCGCACTAAAGAAAATAATAGGCATCAGACTTCCTTCTAAATTCGTATTTCGCGCGCGCACCAATAACGGGATCATAATACAGGAAACAGTCAAAAGAATAACGATCAAAAGCAAACCGGCAAGTGTAGCGACTGCCATCACATTCAAATGAAAAACATTTTGCGTAAAAAGCGCCGGATTAAAAACATTGGTGATGCTCAGCATTTGAAAGAAAAAAGGCTTGTCATCGGTTGTCGGTGTATAGTTCAATACGGACGCGCCGAGATGAGATTTATAGTCGGGAGAAAAATAATCGTCATAATTCTTATCCGTTGTCATGCCCGGACGTACGACAACATCGAAATGACGCTCATCACAGGTTGTCCGGAGAACGGTAATATCGGAATCAGTAAACGGTTTATTGCTGATAAGCAGAGTGCCGATCTTCCAAAACCGTGATCCTTTTTTCGTTGAAAGACGGTTCTTCACAACGAGGACTTGAGTGCGGGGATCTTTCACTCCCATATCAAGCAATGTTTGTGCCGCCAGAGTAGCCATCCGGTACATTTCCCCGGGTATTTTATCTCCATACCATCTCGATAGTGAAAGGACGCCTCCGGGTTTGAGATGACTCAAAAATATTTTCCATGCATCTTCGGTGTAAAGAGCATTTTCGGTAAGTGCATACGCTCCTGCAGCAGTCGCAGCCCATGTATCGATCAGAGAGATCTCGATCAATCCGAATGAATCTTTGGAGCGTGCAACAAAACTTCGTGCTTCATCATTGACCAGATGGACATTGGGATATTTATCCAAATGTCCCGTAAAATCTCCGAATTGTTTTGTGACGGCATTAATAATATTATCGTTGATCTCTACGGCAGTAACCGAATGCTGTTTGAAATAAAGCGCCGATAGAATATCCCTCCCGCCTCCGGCGCCGATAACAAGCACATCGGAAT
>PLXB01000013.1 GCA_003151215.1 Ignavibacteriota bacterium | reverse complement strand
GTAAGCACGGCGGTCGATAGCGTCGATTCAAGTCCCGATAGTTCTGACCATGCCAACGCGCCCGATGTGATTATCAATACTCCTCCAA
This sequence comes from Ignavibacteriota bacterium, assembly GCA_003151215.1. The sequence continues at coordinate 2,471 of PLXB01000013.1, read as the reverse complement.
GCAGCGACGAGCCATAATCCAACTTCACTATCCTCAGTAAACGGAACGCGTAATAACCAGTCAGAAATAAAAATATCGTTCCAAGCAGCTTTCCGGAAATAATCGGATCGTTAAACAAATTTACTGNNAAATCGTCGAAGGCGCAAACCTCCTCCACCACGGCACATCCGGCCACGGCGCCGAGCCGAGTATCGCCAGCGGATCAGACATCCCCAGCGACGGCATAGCAACCGCCTCCGTTGCAAACGGCGGCGCGATAGCACGCAGGGGCCAACCAAGACCTTTTAACAGTCTTGGGCGTTGGCCCATTTTCTCTACCACTGCTTCACTTTCTTTTGGCATCGGAATATGCTAACGGTGATGGGGCGGGTGTTGTTCGGGAGGCAATATATCTATATATTGATGACACTATAATTTCGGTAAAAATAGGGATTTATTATTGACCCAAAGTAGGTGAACTTCCATTAAAATCAAATGTTTCCAATATCCGGAACTACTCATCAAATCTCATTTAGCTATGATTTCAAGAATAAATAGACTTTTACCAATTGCAATCCTTGCAATATGCGGTTGTGTGCAGAGCACTTCACCAAATTGGTACTCTCAAAACATCGCTGCAACTTTCTTTGCTGAAAAATGGACAGTTATAGATGTAGACGGTGCGACTGCATCAGACGAAGAAGTAAATGTGGCACTTTGGAATTCAGACAAACATGTGCCGGTTTCGGGAGGTGTTGTCACAATGAACTCAACGGTTATTCCATTCAGTTCAAGCAGCAACGATAGTAATGGGTTTAGCTATCAACTCGATCATGCGGCAGGCGAATCCGTTCCGTTTTCTTTCAATGGTGGGCCTCTTGTTTTTTCGCTTGCAGGTTCATCCGAGTTCCCCGCGCTTACTGACAGCATAACTTTTCCGAATCAAGACATGAATGTAACCTCGCCTGCGGGGGGGGCAGTCATTTCCAAGTCCTCCGGTTTCATTGTAAATTGGAATCATGTTCAGAATAGCACTGATTCAATAATGGTTACAATAACAGAAGACTCTGTGACTACAGGTGTGCAATACACAACCACCGACAATGGCGCCATTACCGTGCCTGCAGCCGCATTATCCGTGTTTAAACCTGGCGGCCGGATGAATATCACTGTAAGCAGGTTCATAAATAAAAATGGCACGTATATGGATCGACAATATAAAATGGAATCATGGTCTGAGTCGATTATTTATCACATGATGATCCCTTAGGATTATTTTTTGATTATTCGACAAGGTTCACTGTCTTCCTCTGAACCGTCTCTTCTCTCAGATTGTATTATTTCAATGGAATTGCTGAAGTATGAGATAATAATCTTTTGGAGTGACGAAGATGAGCTTTACATAGCCGAAGTCCCTGACCTTCCAGGCTGCACGGCTCATGGAGACTCGTATAATGAAGCTGTGCAAAGCATTCAAGAAGCTATGTCTCTCTGGCTCGATGTTGCCCGTGAATTCAAAGACGAAATTCCAGTGCCTAAAAGTCATCAACTCTCAATCGCGTGACGAAGCCATTTCTCTTGCCTGAAAAAAAATACGTTCTCTTCATCACATATTACTTTCCCCCGGCGGGCGGCCCGGGCGTGCAGCGCGTACTTAAGTTTTTGAAGTACCTTCGCGATTTCGGCTGGACTCCCATCGCGCTCGTGCCGCAAGACCCGGAATATCAGGCACGCGATGAATCGCTCGTCAAAGAATTGCCCGATGACCTGATAATCCGCCGAGCGCCGATCTTCGAGCCTTACGATCTTTACCGGAAATTTACCGGCAAAGCAAGCGGCGTATCGCTCGATGTCAATGTGATAAAGGAACAGGGCGCAAAACTTTCGATGAGCGAGAGAATAGCGGAGTTTGTCCGCGCAACGCTGTTCATTCCTGACGCGCGCATTGGCTGGCTGCTGAATGGCGTTAGTGAAGGCAGAAAAATTTTGCAGGAGTATCCCATCAGCATGATCTACTCATCTTCTCCGCCATATACTCCGGCGCTGATTGCGCGACGATTGCATCGAATTTCGAAAATCCCCTGGGTCGCCGGATTTCGCGATCCGTGGACAGGCTTTCACAACACGCCCAACAGATGGTTTTTGCCTCGCAAGATAGACCGCTCGCTCGAACATTCTGTTTTCGATGAAGCAAATATCGTAGAAGTAGCATGGAAAGGAATTGCGAACGATGCTCGCAGCAAATATCCAGAGCTACCAGAGAAGAAATTCATTCACATTCCAAATGGCTTCGACAGCGCAGATTTTCCGGAACCCGATATTCGCAAAAGAGCAGAAGTTCCAAAAAATGAGATGTGTACCATCACTTATTCCGGCTCTCTCTATGGCCCACGCAATCCACTCAGCTTTTTAAAAGCGGTTGAAAGTCTTGTTGAACGCGACGAGATAAACCCTAAAAAGATGAAGCTCCGTTTCGTCGGACGATTTGGCGC
>PLXB01000501.1 GCA_003151215.1 Ignavibacteriota bacterium | reverse complement strand
CACATAGCCCAGACCAAGATCAGAAGAGAAAATGCTTTAACGATCGTATGAAGTCTCATAGATTATTTCTCAGTCACAAAAATATAATAGTTAGGAAATTTATGGTGCAGCGAAGATGCACAGCAACAAATCACAACCAGAATACGCGGTAAATACGAGTGCGAACAATTTTTACATAATGCAATCAAACCCATCAACTAACTCACCGAACGTAGCGCGAATTCCGAATTGCCTATGACACAAATAGCTCAACAGAACGAACAACCCAGCCTAATTTGCCTGGCAATCACTTGGGGTACGCAACATATAACTCTCAAATGAACAACCCCTCTTTGCCCGAAACCGTAACAACTCTCAGCCAACACATCAGGGCCAAACTTTCTCGTGAAAGTGGCGCAATACCAACATCCTTACCTTGAATTGGTTCTAAATAACTTGCAAAACACTTCGTCTAGCGTCGACTGGAGAAGTTTTCGATCTGTAGGTCATTAATATTTTCGCCCAAAATAACTAATTGTTTTGGCCCATTGAGGAAAAAGCACATTTTGAGATAAAATAAGATAGAATTAACCCCCATAATTCGCCACACGCATGGAATATACATCCACATCCCCCCATTGAAAGGGTGCCGTGTGAAACTACATTTGTGGAGGTTAGGTTATGTTTTTCTCTTAACATTATTGGTGAAAAACGGAGCGCCTCTAACTCTGATTTCATCACAAATGTAGGAGTAAGCCACAGAATCAAAAGGTAGCATCTGATAAAGAAGCTATCATAACATATAAAGTCGAAGCTTCTGTAATCGAGAGCAGATAGTTTTTTCGACATCTCGCATGCCCATCCTGGCTCTCTGAAGTTTTAGAGTGTATATACTTCAACGTTTTACGCTTCAACATTTCTGAAGTATCCTGCGAGGAATAGATACAATAGATCTTATGAAAGACTGTTGGCCCGTTCGATGGCAGCTCTGTGAATGATGGGAGGTTGCATGGATTCGTTTCTAATAATAGATTATAGTTCGAGGATTGTACATTCCGTGCGCCTAAGAAGTAAATTCATATCGTCTCTGCTATTTGCTATCTGGATGCTTCCGATCGTGCAGTTTGTGCTCATATCGGGAGGACGGGCGCAGAGTTGGCGTATTTCCACTCCTCGCGATACCGTCTATGTCCCGGCGAATCAATCGACACTTGTGACGAGCCACCTCTCCTTTGGAAGCTCGGTTCAAGCCGACGTACATATTAATGGGACATTCGGAGCCTTTCCCGGTCAAAATGGATCGGGATTAGATGCACGCTACACGTATAGCGTGCCCAATTGGAACGCACCGTTTCCATTACCAAATCCTCCACGGTATAACGGCACAGGTTATCAAATTTATCTTGCCATTAAAACAAATCCTCTGAATGAAGGGCCTATTAATGTGCTGGAAAATTCTTATCAGCAATCTCATCAATACACGGCGCGCTACCTGGGGATGGACGGTAATTTTCAATTTCGAATTATAGACCGACTTAATGAGCGGCCCGATGGCTATTACTATAGCCAGGCAAGTGGAGGATTGACAATCAATTTAGCTCAATATACTGCTGGAGTCGCATTACAATATTCCGATCTTGAATTCGGAGCTACAAATGTGGGCACGCAGTCCTATCATATTGACTCAATAGCGAGCTATGGAGTCGATCCGCTTCAAGTGGACAGTGTGGTTATTGAAGGCCCCAATGCATCTGATTTCTCTGTTATCTCCGAGCATGGCTCTTCTTTCACACTCGCAAACGAAGCCACAAATTATTTCCGTGTTATTTATTCGCCGTTATTGGTGGCCCAAAGTCAAGCATACCTATACATTTATTCCCACAATGCATATGGGCCTGACCGTATTAAGACGGTTACTCTCAATGGTTTTGGTGCATTACCCAAAGAGTCAGTTAGCCCGGATTCAATTGACTTTGGGCTTACACACATTGGCTATCCGGCCGCTCATGATATTGTTATTACAAATTCAGGTAATGCAAGTCTATACATCGATTCTGTTTGGTTAGTAAATGATCCGGGGACGCCTTCCGGCATATTTTCGGCTGCAATAAACCTTTTAAATATAACGAGAGCAAACCCGAGAAAGGTGTGGCCATCTTCCCAATCTACCCTTGCTGTTCTGTTTAACCCATATGTCCGTTCATGTTATGGTGCACGAATGTATTTTCTGGCCGATGATGGGCGTCGCGATTCCGTACGTCTTACTGGTTGCGGAGCAGAGTCAGTTTTCACTATTGATAATCCCTCTCTCAATTTTGGAATAGTGCGTAGCCGCGACCGGGTTGTTCGCTATGATACCGTTCGAAATACGGGGAATTGGACTGCTCATGTTGTCAGGGCAAAAATAGAGGGTGCTAATGCTGGTGTGTTCACGATGCAACCCAGCGATTCGGCATTCCTGCTGGATCCCGGAGCAGTTCGTATATATACAATTGCATTTCAGCCTTCCACAATGACAGACGCAAGTCTGACTGCTGATCTTCGTTTCTACTTCGATAATGCATCCCAGCCTCAAAGTATCTCGCTCGTGGGTTATGAGCGAAAGCCTCGAATCGCATATGACACGAACGTAGTAAATTTTGGCAGGATAAAAGT
>PLXB01000429.1 GCA_003151215.1 Ignavibacteriota bacterium | reverse complement strand
GGTGGTATCGACTTTCCAGGTTTGTCCATGGTCTAAGGAATATGATAATACTGTATTAGTATTATTAGGCAGCGCAAGTTCTGCAGAGCCAACGAAATTATTCCCGATAGCCACAAAAGGAAATCCTCCGTTCGGTGCAAAGTCGGTCCACGTTTGCCCGTGATCGGTAGAAAGGGAAAGCGAATCGAATGTCGCTCCGATGTCGTTCGAACTGATCGTGCAGGATGCAGAAGCAAGTAGAGAATCCCCCCAAGTAACGATTCCGAAAACTCCATCGACATGGGCAGCATTGAATGCATTCTCATTCGAAAACCCCGANNGCCCGATCGATCCTTCTGATGTTGTCAACCGATAGAAATACATTCCGGCAGGAAGGGCGGAGCCATCGAAGGAAACGGTATGATCTCCCGCACTTTGATAGCCGCCTGCAAGGATTGAGACTTGCTTTCCGGTAAGATCGAAGAGTGTAATAGTCACAATGCCGTCACTCGCCAAAGAATAATTTATTTTCGATGATGAGTTAACGGGATTCGGATAGCTTTCCGAAAGTGAAAGCGATGTTGTACCATCAGCATTAACAGATGCACTTCCAAAATCCGAAAGCGCACGATAATAAGCGCCATTATATTGGGTGCCGATCACAACATTTCCGCCCAAGACCACAACAGCATCAAAATTTTGGGCTCCGGAAGCAGGGAGACCTTGATTCTGTTTGGTCCACGTCGCGCCGTTGTCGGTGGAAGCAAAGAATCCGCTGTCCGTTACCGTGAATAAGTCTTGACCTGACGCCGTAAACCCCTGTGTGCCTCCCCAATAATTGAGCGGAGCGGAATTCATTTTGGTCCAGTTCGCACCATTATTTGTGGTGCGGTAAAAGTCACTTGAGTATAAGTCGGCACCGCCGAATTGGTTAGAGTCATGAGGGACCTGTGCAAAGACGGAAGATCCTGAAGTGGCGAAGGCATCCACTGGGTACCATTGATGAATGCTATTGGCTGTAAAAGAGGGCAGTCCGTTGTTAGCCGCAGACCATGATCCGCCTGATGTCGAAACGAAGAGGCTGGAAAACCCCGTGTTCAAAATCAAATTATTCCCGGATGCAATCATGCCACCTGCCTGACCGAAAGGCACGGCACTTCCTAACCCCAATCCGGTCGTATCGACTGCCCATGCAGTTCCGGGAGCGGTTTGTTTATAAACAGCAATTCCGTCCGATAAAAAGACGCTGCTTCCGATCGCGACGATTGAACTGGCATAACCTCCTCCTAATCCTTGCACTGTCAATCCTGTAGAATCCGTAACCCATGTTTGTGCGCCATCGGTCGAATACGAGACCGCACCGGAAATGTTAGCATAGAAGGTCGAATTCGCGCCCGTTCCGGAAATGAGTAGCGGCATTACTCCACCGGCATAGCTCGACCACGTTTGACCGTTATCCGCAGAAACGAAGAGCGAATCGGGTGTACCATTGGGGTACTGAATAAGGTCCACTGCGCAATTTGCATGAGCAAGGAGAGAGTTTCCCCAAACGATGAAGCCGGTAACACCATCATAATAAGCGAGACCGTTCGTGTTACTAAATCCGGCCGCCTGCTTCCATTGGGCGGTTGCATTTATTCCGTAGAGAAAAAAAACAGCGAACAGAAAAAAAATAGTAGAATATCTTTTCATAATTTTATAATAGAAAATGAAGAAAAATTATCTACTATTTAATGAGCTGCAGCCAATGTCCGATCGATCCTTCTGCTGTTGTTAGCCTGTAGAAATACATTCCGGAAGGAAGAGAAGAGCCATCGAATGAAGCCGTATGATCGCCGGCGATCTGATAACTATTTACAAGCAAGTCAACCTGTTTTCCCGTAATATCAAAAAGTGTCAATGATGCTATGCCATCTTTGGCAAAAGAGTAATTAATTTTTGAGGTGGAGTTAACGGGATTCGGATAACTTTCCGAAAGGGTGAGTGAACCTGTACAATCTGATGCGCCAACAGATGCGCTGCTAAAATCCGAAAGTTTACGATACCATATCTGGTTAAGAGTCAGAATCCCGATAACGAGATTTCCGCCCGAGACATACATCGAAGTGATATTACTGTATGTAGTGCTAAAGTCCGGAAGTCCTTGATTCGCTTGGAACCAGGTCATCCCATTATCGTTGGAAACATAAATGATGCTGTCACTTGCAACAAATAAATTTTGGCTTGATGCTGCAAATATCGTTACTACTCCAACACCGCCTTTTATAGGTGTGGAATTCATTTGAGTCCAACTCTGTCCATTATTCGTCGTACGATAAATGTTGTAGAGGCTGTCGAAGCCGAAATTATTGTTTGGGATCATTGCAAATAACGATGTTCCTGAAAGAGCGAATGCGCTCACTACCGGACCCAGCCATACTCCCGGTTGAGCAGATGTTAATCCATTATTTACGGGCGTCCACGATGCTCCCAGGTTGGTTGAGACCATAATACCCCCACCGATGGTACCGGCAAAAATGTCATTTCCGGATACGATCAGGGAACTGACTGAATACGGAGTACCTCCAACTGTCATTCCGACAGTATCAGGTGTCCACTTTGATCCGGGCGATGTTTGCTGGTAGACTCCATAAGCTCCATCAGCGGCATATATCGTAGTTCCCATCGTAACCAGCGAAGCAGCTAAAGGGTCATTGCTCGGTTGAGCTGTCGGGAATCCCAATGTATCTGTATGCCATGTTTTGAATTGATTCGCAAAGTCATTTGAGTACGCCAACATTCCGGTCATACTTCCGCCGCCGGACGGAAAACTCGCAGAGCCTATGAGAGTCGGAATACTCCCATTTATTACAGCTGCAAGAGGTGTCCCTCCATTTGGCCCGAAGGCGACCCAGGTCTGTCCATTGTCCGAAGAAGCTAAGAGCGAATCTATGGATGCCGGAAGACTGCCAAAGGTCGATGACTGCACGCTAACAAGAAGATATGGCGGATAGCCGAAAAAGCCCAGCATTTGATCGGAGTTATACCCCGTGCTTTGCTTCCATTGCGCTGATGCGTTCGTGCCGAAAATAAAAAATCCGGCAAGCAAAAGAAAAGATGTACCGAGTAGTTTCATATGATTGGCAGTTAGTTATGTGAAATGAAAAAAAAGAAAAACGGCAGATAGAGAAAATTTTCAGGGGAAAATCATTAACTGAAGCCATAAGCGACAAATCTAACACCTACAAATATAAGCAGGTTTAATCCCGCTCTTCTTAAATCCTTCAGATGGTTAGCCCGCATCCTTCTATGGTATTTTATCCGCCTTTTCTACGGTGAGAAGAAGTTCTCTAAAGGGAAGTGCTCTGCCTTCCTTTTTGTATGTCCGGAAAAGATGTTCCAAGTCCACCCACTCGCTAAAAAGCGAGCATCATTCCCCTTGAAGCTCCACTTCTTACGTAGATGGACTTTGAAACATACACGTCCTATAATAATAATAGATACATTTACTAAAGGAGATCAGTTAATTGGCCTGCTGGTTTTTTGAATATCGACTTCGACGCGCCTGTTAAGCATTCGTCCTTCGGCAATATCGTTTGGGAATTTCGGATCTTTAATGCCTTCTCCTGTTACGACGACGTTCGCGGGAATGCGGGAAACCGAACGTAATGCTTTCACGGCCTCCTGCGCACGCGATTCGCTAAGCGCCTGATTATAATCGATCGTACCGGTGCTGTCACAATAACCTATTACTTTCACACCATTTGCATTGTTGGTTATGCTTTCGCCGATAAGATCGATCATCTTCTCGGCCCGGTCAGTAATCTTGTAGCTGTCGAAATCGAAACTTAGCATCGCATATTTTTCAAGATTCGCTTTTTCTACTGTTTTTTCAACGATACGTGTCATGCAGTCGGCAGTATATTTATTGCCGCTACCATCGGTTATCTCCAATAAGCCGTGAATCGTCTTTCCTGCATAGGGAGCGGGGTCCGGTATAACGACAGTCATGACTTTCGATGGAGCTCCCGCCCCGCCTTCGCCGGTTATTTGCTTCCCATTATCGTCAAGTGTGAGCTTCCAGCTTTTGAAATCCGTACTTCCCATATTCGTTAATGCAGTTTCAAAGCGAACACGTGTTTCGCCCGCTGATTCGGATGAATGATGTTCGATTTTTATCGGATCGGTAATGCGGGGATCATCCGATGATATTTCCACGCGTCTGTTTTCTTCCATACCGGCTTTTGTCACAGGATTCGTCGGAAGTTCAGGAAGATTGCGTTGATCGATAGTGATGCGGTCACCGTCGATGTTCCATGTACCAACAAGATACTCTCGAACGCTCATCGCCCGATTACGCGAGAGCGTGATATTTTTACGTTCTTTCCGGGAGTTCGAGTTTGTTCCGGTGAGGGTGATCCTTGTTCCCGGATATTTTTTTAAGCGAGATCCGATAATATCAAGCAAAGCATGATTGGCAGCCAATGCATCTTTTCCGGTAAGTTGATCCTCTGTGAATCCGACCGCTCCGTTTCGGGAATACCGTCCAGGAATTATATCACTATTGTTTTCGAAAAAAATGTAAGGCAACAGAGGCATTGAAGAACGTGTCCTTGATGATTCTTCAGGAATAATCGGATCTTTGGTGACATCTCCATTCGGAAGGATGCCTTCTGCATTGAGAGAAACTGCAACCGGCGGTTCAGATTTTGCATGAGGGTTGTCTTTGCGTGAAACATCAAATTTTAAGGAAATACCGAACCTGATTGTTGACGCCTTCAAACTTCCATTGTTTGGTCCAAGATTCGTAAGTGGAGTGCTATAAAAAAGCTCGGGAGTAAGCCACATCGAATGTGTCGAGTTTACAGGGATGTCATAGCCTGCTCCGGCTCCTACGTTCGCATAGAGGTTGCCCGCTCCCGGAAGACTATTCCCTGAAGAACTTGCATCTGCAGCAGCTCCGTGTGCGAAAGTTTTCTTAAGAAGGGTTGAAATGGACGGTCCAAAAAGCAGGTGAAGCTGGCTAAAAGAGAATTTACCAAGAATATCAGCACCCAGTGATCTTGCACTATAAGCAAAATTAGGGATCGTTGGGGTCCCGTCCGTAAACGCAGCACTAAAATCATTATACGTTATTCGAGGCGCTATCATCCATCGATCAGCTATCGGTATCTCAAGAAGTGCAAAGAACGCCGGTCCAATTCCTGAACCGGAAGAATAGATGTTATTATCGATTGTATAATTTCCGCTTGCCAAATTAGCATTAGCGCCTCCTCCGAATCCTAACGTTAACCGGTGCGGATAGGATAGTTCGTCTTTTTGCGGAGAAGGCACTGCAGCTATCTGGGCAAAAACCGGGACTGCAGTCATAATAGTCGCAACAATGAAAAGTGAAGTTTTTGCAAAATACACAAGGTTGTAAAAAAGTTTATTCATGATAGTATATCTGATTGTTAAAGACGAAAAGATGTACGAATATAATATTGGGATGTGTCGATTTAATTGATGAAAAATAATTCATAAATAATGGTAGCCTACAGAAGCCTATTCCAAAGCCATTTTCAATACATGGGATACCATATAAAATATATGGTATCCCATGTATAGGATGAAAAAACCTCGGAATTATTGCTCGTCGGATTCGCGGATTGAATAGGCGGGGTGCTAATGTTGCATTTCAATATGAGTCAGTTCTTGTTCCGACTTGTTCAGATCTTCTTCGAGCAGCGATTCATAAATAGGCTTATTGCCGGAATGCTCGGCAACAAGATAGGATATAAGGCATGCCAGGATCAGCGCGAAAAGTTGGTCCTGATTACCCGTCATTTCCAGGATCAGCACGATCCCTGTCAGAGGCGCTCGGACAATGGAGGTAAACATTGATGCCATTCCGACAACGGCAAAAGCGGCGGGAGTTGTCCCGAGTTCGGGAAATGCAAACGCGCTGACTTGGCCGAACAATAAACCGATAATTGCTCCGAGCACCAGAAGTGGCGCAAATATTCCACCAGGTGCTCCGGAAGCATAACTTAATATAGTGAAACCAAATTTGACAACGAAGAAAATGAGAAGGAAGACAATAAAATTCGGCGAAGCAAACCGCCCTTGTAAGATACTTTCGGCTGCATGATGCCCGCCGCCTGTTGCCTCGGGAAGCCACCAGGCAATCATTCCTGCCAAAACCCCCATAGTCGCGGTTTTCTTCCATGTTGCTATAACGAGTTTTCTTGATTTGCGAACCGATGCAATCAGCAATTTATTGAACCCGATACCTGCATACCCGGAGACAAGTCCGACAAGCGCGAAGAGCGGCAGTGCAGTCAATGACGGCATCGGGTATCCGCGAATATGGAAAGAGGGAAGTTGCCCGGTAAAAATGCGGTTGATGGCAAC
>PLXB01000510.1 GCA_003151215.1 Ignavibacteriota bacterium | reverse complement strand
AAAGTAATTCAACAAGCTTCGAAACGTAAACATGATTCTTAGCAAGATCACCGGCACGATCACAATATGCTTCAGCTTTTTCCTTGGCCATCTTATAAGCTTCAACATTAATCTCAGCCTTGAATATTTCACCAATTTCGCTCTTCCAAATCACCACGTCGTGTTTCCAAATTGTAGCGCCAGGTACAAGTAGCTCGCCACCATAGCCAGCTAAAGAGAAAAGAGCCTCGTTATCTTTTTTGTGTTTTGCCAAATTCTCAGGTTTTGGTTCGTGCCAATCGCCATCAAAGACAAGGAATGCCGGAAGACACATCATTCGCGAAGCTGCGTATGGTCGAATAAGGTGGCTCTTCCCCCCGGCCGCGATAATGTGGCACCCAAACTTGCGAAAATCTGACCATGCCCCTGTCAAGGCCATATATGCAAGAATATACGATTTATCTTCAAGGCCTTCTACTAATATAGGGACATCACAAAAAAACAGTTCGTTTGTGGAAGGCTGTAATTCTTGCTGAAGCTTAACCATAGCTGCATTGGACTTTTGCAGGGTCGTATCGCTTCCACATTCGTGTAACTTTGCAGCAAGATTGTCAAATAGAATGGAAGAAATTGTAGATGCACCACCTTTTTGCTTTTTTACGACTCTCACATCCTCAAAGTATTCGCCCTCGACAAAAAGTGGGCTATGGGTTGCAACGATAATTTGCGAAGTATTGCTAAGTTGTTGGAGAGTATCAGCAAGATGCTTGATTTGTGGGGGATGCTGATAAAGTTCAGGCTCTTCAAATCCCAAGAGCAACGTCGGTGCTTCGCCATCGTTTGAATTCGCAAGTTCTTGAAGCAATGTAACGATGTAAGAACGCTGAAGACCATGCCCAAATCGTTCAAGGCTTCCTTCAAATTGATCTTCTCCTGCTATCAACTCTGCAAGAGGATCAGCAATAGCGACAGGTTTTTTCCCAGCACCCCAGATTAGCTTGAGTCGAGTATCTGGATGGGACCACTCCGCAAATCTCTCAGTTAGTGTTTTAGATAGTTCGTCAAGAGACGATTGATCNNATCTACAATTTCGCCATAAGCTTTTATCGTATTTTCGGTTAATTCTTTTATCTTATCCTTAAACGAAACCTTCGATCGTACTAATCGACCTACCAATTTTCCGAGTACGGTTTGTTTCCCTTCGATTTGTTCTTCGGTTGCATCCTTCACTGCTGGTATGAACACCCATTGAATATATGGAGCGAGTTTGCCGGAACCCTGCCAACCATAGAACTGATCATTACTGGGGATAAGAGAAAGGGCTGAGGGATTCTCAACCTCGTATTTATGCAAGTTATCGGCAGCCTTAGCCTTGGAGCCGTATGGTGCAGTAATAGCGGGATAAATCCCTTTTAACCTGGCATATTCAGCTTCCAACACCTCTTTTTTTGCATCCTCACTGACCAATTCGAAGANNCACGCTGAAAAACTTCAGCAGTTTGCTGCTCAGGATTGTATGAGGCTATGCAGCTTAAAACGAGCTCTTCATTCCTAACATAATCCTTCAAGTCTTCTCTTGCTGCTGCATTCAAGTCATTAAAAGTCGCAATTATCTCGATAGGTTTAGACGTATCACGAAATGAGAAATCCTCCTCTGCAAGTTCGATAAGGCTGAGGCTCGATGCTGAGTTTTCGCGGAATAAAATATTTAAAGCAGTTAGAACCGTTGATTTTCCCGCGCCATTTGAACCAACAAGACAGTTGTAGTTGCCAAATGTGACAGTTACATCCTTGAAGGTTCGAAGGTTTTTGATAGTTAGTTTAGCAAGCTTCATCTTTCCAAAATTCCTTCCATCTGTAACAAGAAATGGCTCTTTATATTCCGTGTTTCTACTATATCGACAGAAAAAATGTCTTTCACTCGTACCAACATCCACCTATGCTAACCAATCTTTCATCTCTCTTAATTGTCGCGCTCTGCTCACGGACTATTCTAATGAATAATCACGTATATTTGTAATTTCAACTTGCGAGAAAAATTTATATGCCCAAACNNATAGGCCTGCTACTGAAGAAGATGACTTCGTCTCAATTGCAGTAGCGAATAAGTTAATTGAATACCCAAGCGGAGCAAAATCAAAAGTAGTTTATATAGGCCAGACGAAAAAAGGTGCATTTAGACTCGCAACAAGTGCAGCAACTCGGGCATACAAGCTATTATTTAGCCATGGTATTTCTTCACTCACTTACTACATTCTTGTCCCAAAAGGACATCAAGGTACATCCAGTTGGAAATTGTTGGAAACAGCACTTTTATCTGAATTTAAGTTCATGTATGGAGCTGTACCTAAAGCTAATATACATGGGAAAAAGTATAATTTTGACGTTCCTGGCGTTGTTCACGCAAGAAAATTTTTTACGGACAAGGTATTATTCTCACTTATCAAGCGTTACAGTCACATTGGAGAGTAGACAATTTGACCGGTCGTAACCACGCACTCTGGTATCAATTCCTCGAAAACATCTCTACCCAGCCAGGCTGCGAGTAATCTGTTATGGTGCCTTTATAACCGATCCATTCGACCATGACATCATTGAATATGNNCGGATAATATCCAATTCTTTCTGTTTGTTTTGATCTTCTCGTCTTAAGAACTGGAATGAACCATGTGCAGGTTTATGCCGGTATTGAATCCATTCTTGCTCGGTCACTTTGCTTAAAGCAGGAAAAATCTTAACAGCATTTTTGTAAAAGTTCTTCTCCTTTACATTTTTCCACTTATGGATAAGACCTTCTATCGCAGTAGCGATCATCAGAATTTCCATGCTCGTATTTGTGACTTCGGTGTGCGTCAGATAAGCATCAATGGACGCCTTATAATCGTCATCAAGCCGATCTCCGAATGCTGCAACGGTTTCTTTAAGCAAATCATGGATCTGAGTGCCGTTATTATGTGAAAACATCGGGTAGAAACATCCCGCAAAGTTTTTGTGAGTTCTGAAAAGGTGAGCAGAGGCATCTTCGGCATTCTCCATTAGCAACGTTTGCCATTTCAGTATTTGGCATCCTACAAAAGCTAACGCATAGAGTAATGACTCACTATGTAATATCGCTTGTTGTTCGGTACGGATAGTCTTTTGATCTTCCAATCTGAAGAGTCTTATCTCCGTGTCAGGAATGGTCTGATCTCTGTATGTTACACCCTCAGCAATCGGTAGAATAATATTATCAAACGGAAGATGAGCTTTCATGGCAACACGATATTCTCTGCTCCGCACGTCCTGATTCGTATCAAACTTAAAATGATAATTGTTAACTGTTCCTGTTATACTATTCACATCAACGAGCTCATTTGCATTTGAACTGATTCGCACCTCATCAGGAGAAAACCAGTTCTTGTTTCCCTTACTTCCAATCTGTATGCCGCCCCCATTCAATCTTACCATCTGGCACGATAAAGAACCATCCAATGTGCACTGAACCACTAAATCTTCTTCCGGTATGGTCAGCCACATATGATCTGAAAGGGAATTCCCACCTTGAACTTCATAAGCAGTTATTTGAGGATTGCCGGATTCGTCCAGGTTCAACAGACCTTTTTCAGCGAAGAATCTCTTACCCCCCATTGACATGTAGATATTTTGAGCTTCAACATTCAGGCTGGTATCATGAAAGGCTTCTATAATCTTGAGCAGACGTAATGCGGGGTCGTTCATAAAGTATTGTTATTGGCGAGCACTGGCTGTATGAATTCTCTCACGGCATCATCCTTTTTCCACTCTATTGGAAAAAAGACACGCCGTTCTATCAGATCTTTATACAAGAAAAAGCCGACTGCATCATAATTTCCATTTTCAGCGACGGATTGTTCCAAGATTATCTGGGCTTGCCGGGTGTGGTATTCATCGGCGCGGTAACTGTGCATGACATCTATACCATGAAGATTTACAAACAGAAATTTATGATTGCTTTCATGGTGTCCTGCCTGATTCTTGCGAATCTTTGCTGCGAGTTTTCCCGTACAGAAATTCCGAAAAGCATCTTCCAAATAAGTGCCGGGCATACCCATCGAATTAGTACTTGTGGCAACTCTATTCAATTCATTGTCCAATTTTGCAGCTTGCTTAACGGTTACTTCATACTCAAATCCCATTCCTGGAATCGTTATTTCAGTATGAAAATCATTCACAAAATCGCCATCATTAAGATATTGGGACAATTCAACAAGAACATTTCTGATCGCGTCATTAAGAGCATCATGCGTCGTTGCCCGATGAGCCGTTGCTGGATCGGATAGGTAGTTCATTCCACTTCTTATTCTCGATTCCTGTATCGCATCAATAGTAAAAATGTATGAGAATGGAGAATCAAAGTGTATCAGAGAGTCGTGAAGACTCCGCTCAAATTCTTTAACGAGACTCCATTGTTGTGGTGAGTATA
>PLXB01000118.1 GCA_003151215.1 Ignavibacteriota bacterium | reverse complement strand
TTGCAGGTTGGTTGATAGAATGCAGACGAACTTCAGAAAATCTATCGATAATTGAGAAAATAATGAAAAGTAACGATCCTCTTTTTGCACTCATCCATTCGCTGACGAATTCCGAGAAACGCTATTTTAAGCTTAACGCGGAATACCGAAAAGGAGAAAAAAAATATCTCGTACTCTTTGACGCTATTGCCGGGCAAAATAAATATGATGAGCAGGAGTTGCGCCGCGCATTAAAAGGAGAGAGGTTCTTGAACGAACTTCATGTTGCCAAACACTATCTCTTCGAACAGATTCTTAAAAGTTTGCGCAGTTATTTTGGCGAGCGCACGGCATATCAAAAGATACTGAGATACGCGCAGGAAATAGATATTCTTAATCGCCGAGGACTTCATTCACTTGCGCTCAAACGCATTGGTAAGATGAAGGAATTGGCAAAAAAATACCATCACCTGTCGCTTTGGCTTCATGCTGTAGAACGGGAACAGATCTATTTTGCTAATTCAATAGTCGGAGCAAAAGAGGCAAGTTATCTTGATAAGGAAATGGAATATCTTCTGGATCAGATCAGTCAGAAAAAGAATTTCGATGAAATCGCATTTGCCAGTGTAGATGCCTTATATGTTACTTCGGCAAATAAGAAACGCATCTCGGAACTTGAGAAGAAAATATTATCGATGCAGAGAGAATTCGAGCCCAATGGAAGTGACACGAGGACTCTCTTATCATTTAATAGAATGAACTCGCGTTTTTTTCTTTTACAAAATCAACCGGAGAAAGCTCTTCCATATCTTAAAGCAATGGTTGACATTCTGGATGCTAATCCGCTCATGGTACAGGAAGGGTATTTTAATCAATATGTGGTGTTGAACGGATACTACTCCTGCCTCTACCATCTTTCGTTCGAACCGGCGAAGGAGTTCTTCAAAAGCTCTGTGATGCGGGCTTTCATTCGGAAAATGGAGGCGTCGGTCGATCCGAAGAATGGAGAAGATCATATGGTGAGACTTATGAACTGTGTGATGGATATTCAGTCTTCATGGTGCATCTTTATGGGAGAGTATGAACTTGGCTTGCGCCTGCTGCTGGAGTCAAGAAAAAAATTCAAGAAGATCACTTCGGAGACAACGGTCTACGCTGAGGTATCCTATAGTTATTATTTCTGCCGGTTTTATTTCGGTCTGGGAGATTATACATCTGCCTTGGAATGGGTGAATAAGCTCATCAACGCCCCGGTAGCAAAAACCAATACCAGCCTTATGGGATGCGCGAGAATGATCCAGCTTGTCATTCTCTTTGAGCTTGATGAATACGAGCATATTTCCCGACAGTTAAAACCGCTAATCATGTATCAGAAGAAGCATAAACACTATCTTCAGTATGAAACTTTGGCGTTAAAAACTCTTAGATCTCTTATTGCAATGCAAAAAAATAAATATTCTTCAGCCGCTTTAGAGGGTATTCACAATCAATTTACATTGCTGCGAAATAGTAAAGCCGAAGCTGGGAGATTTTTGGAATTTGAATTCGATTGGTGGCTGGAAGCAAAAGTAAGAGGTATGCCGTATGCGGATATCGTCCGCATGCACCGCGCATCCGAGAAAAAAAGGCATTAGTATAGCTTTCTACAGTATCTTACCACTCCGCAATCCCAACCACTAACATAATCACAGCGCTTGCCAAAAATAACGCGCCTATTGTGGTGATCCTTATTCCGGTGCGTTTGCCATCTTTATCCAGAAAGGCATGCAAGAAAAAACCGCCGGATTGTAGGATGATGCCGATCGCTAAAATGATGCAGGCAATGTATTTCGTCTCAAGCGAAAAACCGGTCAGGCTGAGATAATGATAATAGACGAGCGAGAGAATAAGCAGCACTCCTGCATGAGCATGACCGGCGCGGAAGAAGGTTTTTTGCTCCTCCGAAAGTTTATCCCGCAGGAAAACCAGGAATGAATACCCGCCGAACATCACTGCCGGCAGCGAAATCCAGGAAATAAGGATGAAGAGTTTGAGGTCGTGCATGGGTGTGGTTTGTTTATTGCAAAAGTAAATTAGTCTTCCAATCTTTTGGTTGATTCTTGAATGTCCCAGTTAACCTATCAGATTTAAAATCTTTAGTATAAGCTATCGGATTTTTCTCAATCATTTTTCGATGGTCTACGAGTTTCATTTTTTTTTTAAGAATGGAAAAATTTTTTAAGTTACATTTTTAATTTTTAATTCCCTGCACCCCGGTCACCCTGATCATCGTCACAATATCATTAATGCTTGCGCCTCTGGAGAGATCGTTCATCGGTTTGGCAAGACCTTGCAGGATGGGTCCGATTGCCTGCGCGCCGCCGAGGCGCTCGGCGATCTTGTAGCCGATGTTGCCGGCATCGAGATTTGGAAAGATGAAAACATTCGCGCTGCCACCCACGGGACTATCAGGCGCTTTTCGCTCGGCAACGCTTGGTATGAACGCCGCATCGAATTGCAGTTCGCCATCAATTACTAAATTTGGTTCGCGCTCTTTGACTATTTCCGTTGCAAGGATAATCTTCTTTGTCGAATCGCTTGATGCACTGCCTTTAGTCGAATAGGAGAGCATTGCAACGTTGGGTTCGTTGCCGGTAAGCTGCTTGTAGGTTTGTGCAGTTGAGATCGCAATATCGGCAAGTTGATGAGCATCTGGATCTACGAGAACTGCGCAATCGGCGAAAGCGAGTATGGGGTGCTCAGTGGGAAGGACTTTAGTCCGTCCGAACGGACTGAAGTCCTTCCCACTGGAGTTGAAATTCAGCAGAAACATCGAGGAAAGCGAGCGGATATTTGGGGCGAGACCTATGCCGCGAAGTCCGGCTCGGATCACATGGGCTGAAGTTGAAAGAGAACCGGCAACCATTCCGTCTGCAATGCCATGATGAACAAGTAATGCGCCGAAGAGCAGATCGTCATGCATGACTTCGGCATGAGCCGTTTCAAAATCGGGGACTTTCGATTGACGCGACAGGTAATATTCTTTTATGTAAAGCTCAATATCGGCAAAAGTTTTCTGCGACCAGATATACCATCCTTCGAGATGGATACCATCTCTTTCTGCTGCGCTTGCGATCAGATCCGGATCGCCGATAAATTCTATGTTCGCAGTATTTTGCTCGCGGCAAATATGAGCTGCGCGCAGCATCCGTTCGTCAGTAGCATCTCCGAGAAGGATTTTGCGCATGGATTCCGTGGTGCTTTTTTTTATGATATTGAGTATACTCACTTATATGGATTTACACTAAAGATCTGATCGTTCAACTGATATTTTTCAATATTTTCCTTTCCCTTGACGATCTCGCCCCAGATGGTATAGCGTATATTTAAATGCGGCGTAGGACACTGTGTAATAAACCATTGTGAACCTTCGGTGTCTTTACCGCTCGAAGCCATCCCTACTACTCCGGCACTGTCATAACGGATCGGCGATATCTCCGTTCGTATAGAATAACCGGGGCCGCCTTCGCCGGTTCCGGAATTATCTCCGGTTTGGATCACAAAATTGGGCACTACCCGGTGAATATAATTATTGACAAAGAAAAAGATCTTTGCAAGTTTATACATATTCAGCGAAGTAAGAGGCGCGTCGTATCTTCGCAGTTTCAGGTACATGAATCCGTATTGTGTTTGAACGAGCATCGTATCGGGAAGCTGCTCTATCGTTTTCCAGTCAATAGGTTGTCGAATAAGTTTTGCATATCGATGCTGGTGAATTTCTCCGAGAGAGGCAAGAGCAGCTTCTGCCGAATCAACGATCATTTGATCGCCCCATTGCGACGCAGCCATTTCGTAAATTTTGTTTAGCTTGATCTTGAACGTATCGTTCTTCGGCTTAAGCCAGGAGATCGCACTAAGAATGGAGACGAGATGATCGTGGAATTGAGGATATGCAAAATTATCGAGATATTGCAAAAGATACTCCTCCGCCTCACTGCGAAGCGAATCGGTCACGATAAACGGGTCCTTCATATCTTCCATTGCCTGAGTGACAATTGAAGGATCGATCGATAGGCTGGGAAAACGGATGAGCATGTGCCGGTAGATATTCGCATAATGAAGTTTTTCGATTTCATGAAGCAAATTCGGATCTTTCTTTATAATATCCCAGAGAGAATGCAGCCCCTGAAGGACATAGAAGACATTATTCTGATCGCTTGAAAAAACTCTCGTCAATAAACGGTAAAATGCCATCGTATCCGGTATTAATCCGACAGCCTTCCAGGTGTTGATCTCGGCAGTGCGATCATGATATGACACATAGGAGCAAATCTCATTGATCGTTGCATCATCGGCTCCCAGACGCGCAAGAGGTATCATACATTGTGAACGAATGCGAATGGATTGATCTTCGTGCAATTCACGATCAGGCTCGTAATCGATAAGCCACTCTCTGATACTTACCGAGTCAGGTGAAGATACTTTCCCCGCAGCAATCATCTGATCGAGCACATCAAGTGCCGTGCGGGCGACATGATCGCCGACGGGATTTTCATTAGAGGATTCAGCCACAGCTTTTTTAAGCACTTCATATATTGCGGAAGAGAATCGCGGAAGCTTTGCGATGGCAAGGAGGATATTTAGGCGGACACGCCATTCGACTTCGCTTCGTGCGGCTTCGATCAATATTTTTCCTGCCTCTTCGTTATGTATGCGTCCAAGTGCAGTTGCTGCGAACATTCTTGATTCGGGCGAGCCTATATCGCCAAGATACTCTTTAATAGAAGCGATATGCCGGTAAAGCAGCGATGAATCTTCTGTCCGGGAATAGGCATACACTGAGCGCCAGAGAACTTCGGGATCTTGATTTTTAGCTAACAGATTGATCTGCTTCGCAAAATTTTCATCGATGAGTTTTCTTAAACTAACTTCAATGAGTGCACTGGCGGAGCATATTGCCGGAGTTTTTGTATCGGCAAGAATTTCCGATAACGATTCCACATCATCTTTCGGTACTGTTCTTCCCAGAGCAATGAATAGCTCCGTAGTAGGATTTTCTTTTGCAATTTTTGACAGAGCTTTATATGCCTGTTGATTTGGCCCGAAAACTCCGAGGGCGAAGGCAATAGCATCGATCACATATTGCCTCTTTTCTTTCGTAAGATGCGAGAGAAGCGTCTTCACGGAAGTAGAATCTTTTATATTCGCTAAAGCGATAGCAGCGCGCCATGCAATCTTCTCATCTTTCGAATCAAGATAACGGGAGATCGTATCGATTCCTCTGCGTTCGTCCTGAAGTCGAATGATCGTGCGCTCTGCATCACTGAATTTGACTTGTGCAGAGACCAATGAGCAGAAATATAGTAGAAGAAAAAAACTAATCTGAAGTCGTATGTAAGTCATAAGTAGGTATAGTGGAACGGACTAAAATCCGATTGGCTTTCATCAGGATGGTTGAATTACAAACCGTCCTCTAAAAAACCTTATCAACAATCTTTAAAAAATATTCCACAGTGAAACGAAACAAAATATTATTTCGTAGTCTTTGCGTTATAAGTGAAAATCAAAAAGAACGATGCGTGTTGCGCTGCTTGCTAACATAAAGCCGAAAGAGAATGTCACCTCAACTGCGGTAACATTTAGTAACGATACATTTGCCGAATGGGATTCCATCGAGACG
>PLXB01000112.1 GCA_003151215.1 Ignavibacteriota bacterium | reverse complement strand
ACCCGGCGTATTAGCCTCTTTCGCCGATAGTTGATGTTCTTTCCAGGCTTCTTCGATCACCTTCGTATTGATCTGACGTTTGTATCTTCTGCGAAGATCGTTCACCCATTCCAGGCGCAGTTCGTTCGATAGTTCATCCTGGTAAAGACTGGCAACTTCCTGTCGCGCTTCGTCAAATGATTTTTGTGCTATCGGCAATCTGCGGTTAAGTTTGACAATGGAAAAACCCGATTGAAAACTGATCGGCTCTTTGACATCGTCAACAGTAAAACCGAATGCCTTTTTCGACATCTCGTTCTCATCTTTTGTCAAAGCTCCCCAATGTCCTGCTTTTTCCTTAAAGCCGGGACGCTCCGTATATTTTTTAGCAAGTGTGTCGAAATTGGCGCCGTTAATGATTTGCTTGTACAGAGCTTTTGCCTGCGAATCGTTATAGACATAAATTTCCGAAACGTCAACGCGCTCCGGCCACATAAAACGGGCTTTATGGTCGAGATAGAACTGCCGCTCCCGGGAGCTATCGGGGACGACCTTGCTCCAGATGCGTTTGTTCTCAAGTTCGAAAAGTGTAATGCCGTTCTTGTAATCAGCCATGATCTTTTCAAATTCCGGATAGCGCTTGCCGACATCGTGCGCCATGATCATGATCGCCTGATTGTCAAGATATTTATTGATCTGATCGGTAACGGAGTTACGGGCAAGAGCAACTCCCGGCTGACTGTTAAGTGAATCGATGAGCGAGGCAATATTCCAGGTATTTCCGCCGATAGAGGCAATGGCAAGGTTGCGCTCACCGAACGTAAATTTCCTTGACCATCCCGTATCGAGCGAAGTACGAGTCGAATCCACGCGCGACATAAAGATATTCAGAACCGATCTATCGATCTGTGAATTATTCTGTTTTTTGACTTCGGCAAGTTTTTCTGCGCGGTCATCATTAAAATAATATGTCTTATAGATCTTCTTGAGCGCATCTTTTTCCTGATCGTAAGTCTTCGGAGGGAAGGAGCCGTCGCGTCGGATAATATGATAGCCCTTTGTCGTCCGAACGATGCCGGAAATTTCGCCGTCTTTGAGATGGTATGCTGCCGCATCGAATTCTTTTTCGGTGCGCCGTTC
This sequence comes from Ignavibacteriota bacterium, assembly GCA_003151215.1. The sequence continues at coordinate 3,767 of PLXB01000112.1, read as the reverse complement.
TTCGCGGTTGATATACTCCAGATCGCCGCCTTTGGCAGCGCTGAATTTATCGTCGCTTGATTCCGAGGCCACCGTTTCGAACTTTGCTCCTGCTTTGATCGCCTTCAGGAGGCTATCGGCGCGCTGATAATAGATCAGTGTATCTTTGCCGCCGACGGTTTTACCCATGCTGATTAAGATATGATGTACCTTCAATCCGCCCAGGCGGGGATGCTTATCCAAAAGCTGCATGATATGATATCCGAACCGTGTGCGAACAGGAGATTTTGTATATTCGCCGACTTTCAGAGAATATGCTGCATCTTCAAAAGGACGGACGGTCTGCCCTCCGGTAAAATACCCNNAGCTTTCCTTATCGTCGGAACCTTGCCAGGCATTGCTATCGACGATCCTTTTCGATTTGCGGTCATGCTCTTTTTTGATGGCATTATCCTTATCGTCGATGTACTCAAGATCTTTTTCGCTCAGCACAACATAGGCGATCGATTCGCCTGCATTGATCCTTGCAAGGGCTTTCATTGCTTTTGTATAGGCACGAAGCGTATCGGCAGGATCGTTATTATTTTTAACAGCAGCAAGAAAATGCGCAATGTTCACTTCCGATTGACGATGTTCCCAGATCTTGCGGACATTCGGTTCGGTAATTTCTTTATCGAGCACAAAAGGTCCGGCAAGCATGGAACGGTAGCCTTCGATCTCCTTCTGGATCTTCGGATCCAGATCGATCTTCTGTTCTCTGGCTTCGAGAAGTTTGAGGCGGTAATCGGAATAGATCGTCAGGAAATCTTTCAAAGAATCGAGCGAAGTGGCATACGGATCTTTATCGTTCATCCGGCGGTAAGCAGCTTCGAATTCATCGAGACGGATCTCCTCTTTCGTCGTTTTAATAAGTACCGGAGATGAGGAGCTTTTCGTCCCTGCCGGAGCTGGAGCAGTATAGGTTTTCGATTTTTCTTTCTGTGCTGAAGATGTCGCAATATATCCGCCGATAACGGTAAGAATAAATAAACCGATTCCTGCAAAGAGTCTGTGTGAAGATTTAAGGTATCTGAACATAAGAATAGATAAATGAAATACATATCAGGTTCCCGCTGCGGCAACAATCCACTATCGGGACCATACTAAGAAAAATACTACGGTAAATAGAACCAAAAGTAACGCCCTAGCGGCAGAGATGGTTCGAAAAATGAGGATGGAGACATGCCCCAAATTTGAAAGCTATTTTTATGAGCGGAAATGAATTTATTAATGTTACTACTCCGTTACAAAGAAATAAACTTATTCAAAATTGATATTCAAAGCGATTATTTTGGCGATTATCAGCTTGTTCTTCCTTTCAGAAGAACAAAACGTGCTGCCTTCAAAATCTCCCCATAAAATCAAGCTCGTTAATTTCGGTGATCTCAGTGCAGGCGTCTTGACGCAATGGGGTGAAAACAATACGATCGCGTTAAACCTTACAAACACAACCCTTATTAGTGCGGGTGGTACGGGAGCCACGCTTGGAAGCATTGAAAGAAATTTTTCGGGATTCGTTAATGGCGTCGGAGTACCAGCTGTTAATCCGGGATTGGGCGGAGGAGTATCTCCCGGTCTTTGGGATGCAGGCGGCATAACGTCATATTCTACAAACACCACTTATACAGCCACAACAGCGAATACCCGTACAGCAGAAACCTCAATTAGCGGAGTTTCATGCAGCGGTGGTTTTACGACGAAAGGCAATGGGAATCAACCGTTAACTAATTTAGATAATACCGACACTTGCAAACGATGGCTTGGATGGATTGGGATAAAACCAACAAGCCCTGATGAATATAAAATGCAATATGATACGCTTCATCATTATATTGAATCCTGCGGAAAGAATGATGACTCATATCAAGCCTTTAGCGGTATGGATGGCGCAGTTCAATTTATTAGTGATGATACTACTCGATTTATTCCCTATCGTAACTGGCTTATTTCTGTTCTATATCTTAATACGACTCAGCCTTTTTATTTTTGTGATTGTATGCTATCAATAGCTGGTACTTACCAATATGGGAAATATAATCCCTTAGGTTATTTAGCAGTTCTAAAATACCTCCTTAGCCTTCCAAATTGTGATGAATCAGGATTAGAAAAGGAATATAAAAATGACAGTACTTACGATCAATCCGAAGATTATGATCCTACGCATTTGCCATCTCTTGATTCACTTGGCTTAGGTTTCTTGCTGAACGCAGTTGTAGCACCGCCATCAACTCCGCTTTCAAGCCAATATCTTGCATCCTTCACATCAAGCCCAAATCCATTCATAGGAGAGACTTCGCTTGAATTCACATTGAACCGCATGTCGTACGTAACGCTTGCAGTTTATGATGAACTTGGCAGGCTTGTATGGGGGTATCCCGGCTCATCACTTGAAGCGGGAATGCATGAAGTTCATATAGATGGCAGGTCGCTTCCCAGCGGCACGCTTTATGCGAGAATTGCAACGGGATTTGGGGAAGTAAAGACGGTGAAGCTTGTCCATGAAAAGTAATTCGTAGGGGCACGCCGCGCGTGCCCTCTTCGTTCCGACTATTACAAAATCGGAAAAAGGGCACACGCAGTGTGCCCCTGCGGTTACAAGAATATGAAATACCTGCTTCATCTTTTTCTCGTCTGCTGCGCAGCATCTTCTGTTGCCCAAAGCAATCCGGATTCCTGGGTTTATTGGGGTGAAGATAATACTTTTTCAACCGGATCTAATCATCTTTTGATTGGAAATCTTCTCGGTACACCAGCTATCGGAAATATTGATAATAATTTCTGGGGCTCTGGTATTGATCCTGATCCGACAACTCCTGCATGTACAACATCGCCAAATATACCCGCCAATGGATTCTGGCATAATAATAGTAGCTTTTGTGGTGAACTTAACTGTTCTGTAGGATTTACTGCAACTATTCCTGGACTGAGCACAGAAACAGCCTGGAGCGGATCCATAAGTTGCTCAGGGGGTTTTAATATTAAACCTAAAGGAGGTGATATTCTAACATTGAGTCATCCTCTTGTTCTTGATAGTTGTATGCGTTTATTTGGTTGGTCATCTTACCAGCCTCAAAACTCTCAAGAATACAAAGAACAATATGATAGCCTTCGAGCATATATTCAAAGTTGTGCTGCAAAAGATAATAGTTCTTGGCAGGTGTTTAGTACAATGAATGGCGCTGTTCAGGCGTATTCAAATGATACTTCTCGTTTTGATACTTATCGTGATTGGCTTATAAAAGTATTATATCTCAATACAACCAATCCCGAATATTTCTGTGTATGTCTGGGATCGATTGCTGGGACTTACCAATACGGAAAATATACACCTCTCGGCTATTTAGCTGTTATGAATTATCTTCGTCAATTTCATAGTCCGACATGTTGGGGTTCTGTTGATGAGAGTAATTATGTTAAGGATAGCGCTTATGATAGCCAACATGGCCATGATGCCTCTCATTTGCCACCACTTGATTCACTCGGTTTAGGCTTCCTGTTAAAAGCAACTGTGACATCACAAACGCCATTGCCTTCAAGTCACTATCTTGCATCCTTCACCTCAAGCCCGAACCCATTCATAGGAGAGGCTTCACTTGAATTCACATTGAACCGCATGTCGTACGTAACGCTTGCAATCTATGATGAACTTGGCAGACTTGTCTGGGGAGATGGGAAAGGCTCATCGCTTGAAGCAGGAATGCATAGCATTCAAATCGATGGCAGCAAACTTCCAAGCGGTACGCTTTATG
>PLXB01000249.1 GCA_003151215.1 Ignavibacteriota bacterium | reverse complement strand
AAATCGAGCCGCTGCAAAACGATGAGTATTTTACCGTGCGGCACAGGGAAATGGTGTGACGGTTTTTTCGTGCGGTTCCGAAAAATGTGTTATATTTGTGGGGAAGGTGATAGGCACCTTGGTTTATCAGATCGGATTCGAATGGAACGAAAGAAAAAATCACGAAAAATTATGAAGTCTGAATGGGCATATGTACTATCCATAATGACTCTTCTATCTTGCCAAGAGCGTGAGGCAAGGAATGTTGGTGCAAAAACTGATTCAGTACCTTTTTTAGAAGTCCCGACTGAGAAAACTCATGGTCTGATGTTGCATCCTAATAATGGGTGTAGCTTTAACCATGAAGGCATCGATGATTCGTTGCTGCTGTATTATCCCGCACCTCGGGAGATCGATGAGATAAGGAAAATTGTAACTTATTCGGGATTGCCTCTAAATTTTGAAATCTATGCAGCAAAAATTGACAATGCCGTTGCAACGATCGTTAACAATAAAAGGCTTATCATTTATGATCCTTCACTTCTTCGTAACACCGATAAGTTATCGAACAGCTACTGGGCTTCGATGTCGATCCTTGCGCATGAAATAGGTCACCATCTATCGGGGCACACACTATCAGCGAATGAGAATCATCATCAAATGGAGCTGGAGGCTGATAAATTTTCAGGATTTGTTTTGTATAAAATGGGAGCTACGTTACAACAGGCTACTGCCGCGATGACGTTGTTGGGATCTGAAAGAGAATCGTTCTCACACCCGGATAGAGTATCGCGTTTAGAGGCAATAAAAGCTGGCTGGGAAGAATCATCGCAATTGCGCTATGAAGGCGCAATACCGCCGCCGCCTGATGATTTGGAAATCAACGGTATTGTTGAATTCGATGAAGGGAACTTGCTGGATTCTGATAGTTATGATGAATCATATCGCAATTTCACCAAGTTTGGAATTGCTGATCCTGGTCTTTGGTTGAGTGAAAAATGGGAAGGAGTTTTGACAGAAGTAAATTATGATTCGAGTGGCGGAGCAATTTGTGAAGTTTTTGTGACCAAAATCGGAAAGAATGAATATTATGGGAAAGACTTTGTAGGTAGCACGAGTAGAATTCAGATAGAACTCGATGATCCATCTAGTGCCAAGAAAGATTGGTCGAATGTTGAATTGAGCTGGCTAAATGCAGTTCTTAAGCCGGGACGAAGAATCCGTTTTGGGTTTGTAGTACAAGGTTCTGGGAGTTTTTGTCATTTTGGTTACATCAAAGCATTACCGGGTTCGAGTTACTAGCTTACTTTATTCACGAACAGACCCATGCCCACCCCATCCGACATCACTTACACCCGCACATACTCCGAAGTAGTCGAGTTTGTCGATCAATCGCGGCAGGCGAAGATCGATGGCGTACGCAACATCAATTTCAACACCGATCTCTCGTTGGATCTTCAGCCGGAGAAAGGTATGGTGATTCCAAAGCTACGCATCCTCATGGAGCGTCGCGATGGTAAATTCGTGATTAAGCTTATCGTAAAATGTCATTTCAAAGTCAACATGTACGCCCGACTTCCTGGGAACGAAGAGTATTTGGGGCTACCAGAAGAAATTTACCGTGCCATGTATCGAGAGACATGGGACTATGCCAGAGATTTTCTTAAATCGCGCGAGACGCCGATCGCGCAGTCTCCGCTTCCCGAAATGCCAGCCAACATTATGGAAGGAGGCTTGCCTCCGATTTCACTGAACTAAGAGCACGATTTTGTATGGGAAGTAGCGGCGCGGCTGAAGGAACTCTCTAAATCTTAGAATGTTGAGATTATTATGCAGCCATATCACGCCGAAGCAATAGTAAATAAAGAGGGATATATCATTCTCTCGATGCCGTTTCCGGTAGGGCAGAAAGTTGAGATTGTCGCATTGCCAGCGGATGATACTCTTGAAGATAAAGAGTGGAAGGAACTTGCCGCGCGAGAATTTCTTCGAGGGTATTCCGAGCAAGACGCCGCATACGATTATTATGGCGGAAAAGAAAACAAAACTGGCTGATAACAAAACGAAACCAACCACGGCAAGTGTGGAAGAATATCTCAGTACCATTACCCCTGAGCAAAAGCGCAAAGATAGCTTTGTGTTGCTGGAGATGATGAAGAAAGCCAGCAATACAGAACCGGTACTCTGGAGCAATTCCTTCGTCGGTTTCGGTATCAAACGGCACAAAAGCCCAACCACCGGCCGCGAATCCGACTGGATGCGGATAGGCTTCGCACCGCGCAAAGCGGCGATGACGTTGTACTTCGGCAGTTATGTTGATACACTTGGTGCCGCGCTTAAAAAGCTGGGCAAGTACAAAGCGGGTATGGGCTGCGTGTACATAAATAAACTGGCGGATATTGATCTGAACGTATTGAAGGGAATGATAGAAGCGGGGTGTAAACAGAAGTGATCGAACTGCCCACCGCTCACGCGTTACCTGGCTGAATAATTTCTAACAAGGTGGATATTTTTCATCATTTCTTGGTTCATAAGACTTCTACTAGAGTCAATGAATAGAAACTTCAAATCGATTGAGAGCCGCCGGAGCTTATTGCTCATGCTTGCGCTAATCCTTGGAATTGCAAGCAACGCGGACGCACAAACCACAACCGGAATCGTTGCGAAGATGCTCTTCCCGCCAAGAAACTACGAAATCGCGCTTGGCGATACCATCACTCCGATTGTTAGAATTTGGAATACGGATACCGTCGCTCACGCCGGAATGAGAATCCAATATAGGATCACGAATGCCGTTACTAATATACCGATTTACGCTAATCCTATTGTATTACCCTCTATCGCTCCCGGCGATAGCCTCGATACCGTGTTCGTGCCATATATTAGCGATCCCAATAAGATCATCGACCTTGGAACTTTCAATGGGTGTCTTTATGCTGACGATACGAGTTGTGCCTTGCTATTTGGCATTCGCCGAACCTCAACCCCGTTTTTCGATCCATCCGATGGCTACAGCAAGACTGCGAATGGCGATATTCCCGACCAAACCTTGTGGGTCTCCGTTGGCGCTACAGTTGTTGATGGTGAAGATTCCACATGGGATCCGCCGCCGCCGCGTTATCCACCCACTGGGATTGGCAGCGATCATTTAATCTCGCCCGTCATCCGTCTCGACCGGTTAGATTACAAAGGAAATTTCTATGCGGGAACTGGTGTCGGGGATACGCTTACGAGTTTCCCAATTAATATGGCGGGAAAGCCATCTGTTTACTTTTACTTTGATTATATGCGGGCTGGTCGT
>PLXB01000422.1 GCA_003151215.1 Ignavibacteriota bacterium | reverse complement strand
CCGAATATGAGAAAAGAGAGTCCAATAAACATTGAAGCAATGACACAAAAACCGATACTCTTTTTATGCATAACTTTAAAATTATAACCGTTAATCGATAATTCCTCCGGCAACGATATCATCACCTTCATACAACACAACCGATTGCCCCGGCGTTATAGCACGGCGAGGCTCTTCAAAAATTACGCGAAAACGATTGTCGCCATACGGAAAGGCAGCTGCTTTTGCACCTTCATCCTTATACCGGATCTTTGCCGTAACATTTATTCCTTTCGAAGGCAGTTCTGCATATTTCATCATATTTACAGATGAGGCAGTTAATTCAGAATCGAAAAGCTCTTCATCATCGCCAAGCGTAACAATATTATTAATAATATCAAGTCCGGTCACATATAGAGGTGACGGGTGTGAGGGAATGCTCAAGCCGAGACCTTTGCGCTGACCGATCGTATAGAACGGAACTCCGTCGTGCTCTCCGACTATTTCATTCTGTAAAATAAAGTTACCGCGGGGAGTTCGCTCTGAAATGTTTGGAACATTATCATGGAGGAAACGGCGATAGTTATTGTCTTGCACAAAACAAATTTCATAGCTTTCCTTTTTCCCGGCTACGGGCAGATCGTGGGTATATGCAATTTCCCTGATCTGCTTCTTGGTATAATTTGTCAGAGGAAAAACAGTGCGGCGAAGATGCTCGTTGCGGACTGCCCACAGCGCGTACGACTGATCTTTTGTCATATCCAAAGATTTGGATATGACCATCCGCGAATTTTCTTCCCGAAGATTTACATAATGTCCCATAGAAATATAATCACAATCGAGAGCATCGGCTTTACGGAGCATTGCAGCCCACTTGATCTCACGATTACATTGTACACAGGGATTCGGCGTCTTTCCTTCGAGATATGTATCCTTGAAGTAATCAATGATCGTGCCGCCGAATTCTTCCGTCATATCGGAGACGTAATGGGGAATCCCAAGTTTTATTGCAATGCGGCGCGCATCGTTAATTCCATCGAGGGAACAGCAAGACGTATCATTGGCAGCGTTACTGCCGGATATATCGTCATAATTATAGGTCTTGATGGTCATTCCGATAACTTCATGCCCTGCGGCCTGCAGAAGCAAAGCTGCTACCGAAGAATCAAGCCCACCGCTCATTCCGAGCAATACTTTTGCCATGGAAGGGGTAACGTTTTATGAGCAAGGCGGGTTCGACTTGGAACTGATAGGTAGTTAGTCCGTAAGATTGCCAATGGAGGGCTAAAGCCTGACTTTAATATCTAACAACTTCCCAATGGGCTCAATAATCTACTGGGGTTTACTTCGTTTTGCAGTTGTCCTTATCGGACTTTGGCTGGCCCGCGGGTATGTAGAAAACTACGGAGATTGGTGGACTTTTTTCTTTTTTGCTGTCGGTGGATTTGTTCTCTATCCTGCACAGCTTGCATACCGGAAGCATTTCTCACGAGTTCGAAAAATTGAGCAGAATGTCATGTGTGCCTCATGTAAGCACTACGCTGCCGATGAAGCCTTATGCACAGCACTTGATGAGGCAGTCACTTCTCATTACATCCCATGCGAAGGGATGATGTGGGAGGCAAAATAGATTCTACTTGAATTGAGCACGATATTTTTCTAAGATCTCTGCAAATTTAGGCTTGACCTTCACGACATCCTGAACGGTCGCAAGAGCATACATAGGAAGTCCCGTTTCTTTCTCAAAAACTTCTTTCGCAGTTAAATGGCTTCCTTCAGCAGGTTCTGCGCGATCGAATGCAATGATAAATCCCAATGGTTCACACCCTGCCTTTCTGAGCTTATCAATAGCTTCGAATTTCGTACCACCGGTTGTAATAACATCATCAACGATAACAGCCTTATCGCCACTTTTCAGAACTCCGAGGAAACTGCTGGCGTCCCCATGAGTCTTTGCTTCTTTCCGATCGCTAACAGAGCGAATGTCTGCGCGGTCAGTATCCGCGAGAGCAACTGACGTTGCAATAGCTATAGGAATGCCTTTATAGGCGGAACCAAAAATAACGGTAGCATCTGAAAATTTCTTCTCAGCAAGTAGTTTATCTGCAAATAATTTTCCGAGAGCTGCAAGTTGTCTGCCTGAGCATAGTTTTCCGGTATTAAAAAAATACGGTGATCGACGTCCGCTCTTAAGGGTGAAATTCCCAAAAGTGAGTACGTCTTCACTGATAAAAAAATCAATAGCACGCTCTTCGAGAGTTTTCATATACAGAAAAGTTATCGTGTAATAGCGTCCTTTGCTATGACTGTCCAGTCATCACTGCCATGGCCGTTCTTGATCCAGCGGTCCATTTCTATTGCGATCGAGGGGATGAGCGTGAGTTGGATTTTTGCCCGTGCGGCTTCTTCGATCATCAGGCGGGCATCTTTCCGCGCCATCGTTAGCTCCCATGTTGGATGGTTGAAATCGCCGATTGACATTCGTTTGACTCTTGCAGGAATTGATGCACCGGGATTAAACATTTCAAAAAGAGAAGTTACTTCATCGATTGAAAAATCAAGACCCTTTGCAAGGGAAAGTGTATCGATAATCCCGGATGTCATGGTGAGCAAAAAAAGATTGCCGAGTAATTTATAACCTGCGGCTTTATTCGTCTGTGAACCCAGATTCATGAGCTTTCCCGTCATTTTTGCAAGTTCTGGCTCAAGTTCTTTTATCAGATCTTGATTCCCGGAGATCAGCATCATGCCGCTTCCTTCGAGTGCATTTGCGGGTCCCATGAAGACAGGCGCATGAATATAGGTCACATTGTGCTTTTTCCAATTCTCTGTTCTTTCTGCCGCTCCCGTCGCAGTGGTTGTTGTATGATCGATAATGATGACATCCTTTTCAAAGCCCGGAGAAGCTTGTTCGAGTATATTGTCGACTGCTTCGTCATCCGAAAGTGCAAGATGGATTCGCTTTGCTCCTTTCACTGTTTCAGCGGGAGTGGTGAATGCTTTCGCTCCGACCGATTCAAGAGCAATAGCTTTCGAAGCCGTTCTGTTCCAAACATGAACTTCTTCATTGCGTTTTCGCATTGCGCGAACCCAATTTGAACCTAAGAGACCTGTACCGAGAAATGCAATCATACGTGTTACTTTATTTTGATATCAATAAAATTTCTGTCCTGCTTCAGCCTTCAGTCGCAGCAAAGATGCAATTCTATATCGCTCTGCTCCATACTCGACTTGCAATGCTTCAAGAATCGCACAAATGGCATACGCACCGATCTCATCGCACCATGCAAGCGGCCCTTTCGGATAATTCGTGCCGAGCTTCATTGCCATATCAATATCGGCAGCAGTTGCAACGCCTTCCTGCAAGGCGAAGACTGCTTCGTTGATTACCATCGCTATAGTTCTTGGGAAAATTCCGGCAACACAGTCACCGATTTTTTCAACATCTTTTTGGAAAACAGATTTAAGCAATTCTTTATTGGATGAGACATCTTCTTGTTGCAGCGGAACAGAATATTCGATGGCATTTTGCGAGATGAGCTGTGATGGAATCATCGGAACTCCGATGATTCTTTTATAGCCAGCTGTATGTCTGGCAATCGCTGTTGCCGGAGCGGTCAGTGTATTCGAGATCAGAATTGCATCTTTCGATTCGAAAGAATGGAGACTTGTATATTTCTCTTCAAGATCGAAGAAGAGGCAGTCTATGACAAGTTCGGCACCTGAAGTGACAAGTTCAATCGTCGGATGCGCCGAGAAAAACTCAGTCAGAATACTTCCATGCTGCGGCTCCGAGAGCAGAGTAACTTTCATTATTGTGGCAGCTCTTGTTTTACTATCTGCGCTGTCTGATCTTCTCTGAACTCACGAAGTTTTTTCCGAAGCTCAGGGCGGGAATTTGCAAGAATAGCAACAGCAAGCAATGCTGCATTTTTTGCTCCTGCCTTGCCGATTGCAAGTGTTCCGACAGGAATACCACCGGGCATTTGTACTGTTGAGAGAAGGGAATCAAGTCCATTCAGAACACTTTCCATCGGTACACCTAAGACAGGAATTAAGGTATGAGCTGCAGCAACGCCGGCAAGATGCGCTGCGCCACCTGCTGCTGCAATAACAACTTCAATGCCACGGGATTCGGCACTTGAAAAGTATTCCATCGCCAGTGCAGGAGTCCGGTGGGCAGAAAGAACTTTATTTTCATGTTCGACGCCGAATTGTTTAAGCATATCAGAAGCATTTTTCATCGTTTCCCAATCCGATGAACTTCCCATGATAATAGCGACAAGTGGTTTACTCATAAATAAATTGATTGTTAATTATTCGCCCTGCGCAAGCGAAAATGCTTTTTCGCCGTCAAAGGTACAAAGAGTTTCTATTTGTATAAAATCAAGCCCAATGCGGGTTNNAATCGTTTTCCCTTCATCTGCCAGATACCGGCAGCGCCAATGGTCGGATAAAAATGTTTCAGGCAATCCATCCGGCCATACTCCCACTCCGCGATTCGCGATCATCGCAAGCTGCAAGCCATCGCCGCCGATTGCCTGAAGCCGTTTTGCAATTTCATCAGTGGGCAGAATGGAATCAAGGAATACATCTACTCCGATAATTTCTTTTTTCTTTTCTTTTCGTTCGTACGTAAAGATCTTCTGCTCTCCGCGCGATTTATAACTGACAGGGGTAAAATGTTCGGGTGTTTCGCCAAGCCTTGCAATCACCGCATCTGAAAATTCCTTTGTGCCGACAAGTTCTTTGCTATATTTATATGAATATATATCTT
>PLXB01000370.1 GCA_003151215.1 Ignavibacteriota bacterium | reverse complement strand
ATTATCCTGTCCTCTCTGTCCCCTCTTATTTCTCTAAAGCTTTCCGCTTGAGTTCTTTCGAGGCTGTATGAGTATCCCGGTGTTTCTTCAGTTGCTTTTCCAGTGATTTGACGACGAGATCGACGGATTTACCGATGTCTTCGGAGGATTCCTTGGCATGAAGCATCGTGCCTTTGACTTTGAGATTGATCTCAGCGCTATACTGGATATTGGCGTGTCCTTCATGATCCAAAATCACGTCGGCGCCAAGAATTTCATATTTTCCTTCTAACATTGCCAGTTCGGCTTCCACGAACGGTCTGATATGACCGGTGGCGGATTCATGTCTGTTTGCTATTTGAATATTCATTGTTGTATTTCCTCTGATAATAAATGCATGAGAAAAAACTTTACTATTCTCCGCTTCGGGGATGAGCAGAGTCATAGGCGTCTTTAAGACGGCTGACAGTAAGATGAGTATATCGCTGGGTGGTGCGAAGGGATGAATGCCCGAGCATTTCCTGCACGGCGCGAATCTCGGCGCCGCCATCGAGCAAGTGAGTTGCAAATGAATGACGGAGCATGTGCGGATGCTTCCGCCCGACATCTTCGATACCTTTGAAATATTTCCCCACGATGTGATAGACTGCTCCCGGTGTCATACGCTTACCATTTACAAGCAAGAATAATGCCGTTCTATCTATAATCTGTGCCATTTGGGCACGTGAGGGAATATAATTTTCTATCGCCTCCACGGCTTTTGCTCCGACGGGGACTATCCTGATCTTATTTCCCTTGCCAAGAATACGCACCGTACCCTCTTTGAGATTCATATCATTGAGAGTGATATTAGAGATCTCAGCCCGTCGTAAGCCGCTCGAATAAAGGAGTTCAAGCATCGCCGCATCTCGTAACCCTGTCGGAGTTGAAAGATCAAGTTTTGCAAGCGCCTCAGATGCTGCGCGCTCGGAGAAAACTCCGGGNNCTGAACCTTTGGGGCTTTTAATAAGCCTTCCGGCATTCATCGCAAATATTCCTTGATTGGTAAGATATCGCAGAAAAGACCTGACTGTCGAAAGTTTACGTGAAATCGATTGCGAGACGATAGGCTTGCCAAGTTTGGATTTTGTTTCCGATAATAGCCGGAGATATGTTCGAAGCGGAAGAATATCGGATTGAGAGCCGGTAAGAATTAACCCTTCATCAGAAAGAATTTTTTGAAATTCGCTAAGATCGGCGCGATAGGTCGAGAGTGTTCCTTTGCTTGCACCACGCTCATGAGAGAGGTGATCTAAGAAGGATTCAAGCCACTGTGGAAAGGCGCTTTCGAAATCGGATGTCATATTGACTGATAAGCTAATGCAATATAATCAATTTTGTGACCGGATACTTTCAAAACCTTAAGAGAGCATGTCATTCTGAACGGAGTCATTAGCCGCGAAGCGGATAATGATGTAGTGAAGAATCCCGCCAATAATGGCAGAAAGTGCGTCTCTTTTCTCATCAAAGAGTCTGTCAATGCAGTACTGAATGGAAATGTACGGCAAGCGACAACGGGATTCTTCACTCCGTCCATATCGCATTCGCGATATGGACGGAGTGAAGAATGACACGTAAAATCTACGCAGCCTTCTTCCTGCCTCTTCCGGTTTTCTTCTCGACTTCTTCCTCTGCCGTGAATTCCAGCATATCTTCGGTGAATGCTTTTTTGCAGTTCGGGCATTTCAGGAAATTGCCTTGCGTGCGGCTCCATTTTGTTGCAAGCCAGTTATTTCCGCAGGACGGGCACGGTTTATTGACGGGCTTATCGTTCGAAATAAAATCGCATTCCGGGTAACGGGCGCATCCATAGAATGTCCGCTTGCCTTTGCCGCCTTTGCGTTGGACGATATCGCCGATGATACATTTCGGACATTTTATTCCTGTAGGGATTTGCCTAGTGTATTTACATGTCGGATACCTGCTGCAGCCGATAAATTTTCCGAATCTGCTCGAGCGAAGAAGAAGTTCGCCTTCTTTGCATTCGGGACATATCTCGCCTAATTTTTCCGGCGGCGGTTTATTGATCGACTTCACTGATGTCTTTTTCCCGCAATTCCGGCATTCAATATAAAAACCGAACCAGCCTTGTTTGAGATCGACTTGATCGGAGCCGCATTCAGGACAATTGAATTTCGGCATATCTTCCGATAAGCGTTCATCCGCCTTATCGAGAACCGATTTAAAAGGAAGATAAAAATCTCCCATGACGCCTGCATACGAATTCTCGCGCGAGGCAATCGTATCGAGTTCTTCTTCCATCCTTGCCGTGAAATCGACATTGAAGATTTCCGGAAAACTTTTTACGAGAATTCTATTGACATTCCTTCCAAGCTCGGTCGGATAAAGCCTGCGCTCCATTTGCTCGACATAAGTTCTATCCTGGATCGTGCCGACGATACTTGCATATGTCGAAGGTCTGCCGATGCCAAGGGATTCTAATTCCTTTACAAGCGTACTCTCAGAAAATCTTGCCGGTGCTTTTGTCTCAGATTCCTGCAAGCTCGCCGCTTCGATATTTGCCGTTTGGTTTTCTTTGATTCCGGCAGGTAGTCTGCGATCGGCATCGTCAATATTCTTATCGCCGGTTTCTTCGGAGTCATCGAGAAGCTGTAAATAACCCCTGAACTTCAGCACCGAACCGGTCGCACGAAAACGGTACTTGCTTCCTGTCGTATTATCGGATTCCATTTCGACAGTCGTCTGATCGAAAACAGCTGATGACATCTGTGAAGCAATAAAACGCTGCCAGATAAGTTCATAAAGCGCAGCCATATCTTTATCCTGCGTTTCAAGAAATCTGCGGACAGCTTTCGGATCGAGTGCGGGATTAGTCGGGCGAATACATTCATGCGCTTCCTGTGCATTCTTGCTTTTTTTCTCTTTGCGCTCGCCGCCGACATATTCTTTGCCGAAATTCTTTTCGATGTAGGCAATGGATTGATTGCGTGCTTCTTCGGAAATGCGCGTTGAATCGGTACGCATATACGTAATAAGTCCGGTCAAACCTTCTTCGCCAAGTTCAACGCCTTCATAAAGACGCTGTGCAAGCATCATCGTCTTCTTCGGATTAAAACGAAGAGATGCACTTGCAGCAGTTTGCAAAGAGCTTGTAATAAATGGCGGCGGCGCGTTGCGGCGGACTTCACGCATTGCCT
>PLXB01000060.1 GCA_003151215.1 Ignavibacteriota bacterium | reverse complement strand
TTCAAGCGTATCACCCTCGATGGCTTCGCCATGCAATTTTTTAACGACGGACATCGGCGCTTTACCCGGACGGAAACCGGGTAGCGACAGGCGAGGACGCATGGTCCGATATGCATCGTTAAACGCTTTATTGACTTCCTCTTCGCCGACAAAGATCTCCAGTTCCCTAAGTACTTGCGATCTATTATGAATTGTTGCTTCCAATGTTAATTAATATTTATGCTATTCTTTTCCAAGTTTGTGCCGGAGACAGGACTTGAANNTCCTAAGTCTGGCGCGTCTGCCAATTTCGCCACTCCGGCAATAAAGCAGGGTGGAAAACACTTGCGTTGGCAACATTGTTGCATCAGCTCTATGGGAACATTTTTTGTATAGTTTTACTTACAGAATATCATAGGTTCTTGATTGTGAACCCATTTTAGTAATTATCAATTTTATCTTAATGATAAAAAAAGTACTACTTATTCTCATTTGTTGCACCGGTTTAAGTACAAGTAAAATATTCGGGCAATGGAAATCCGATTCGACTACGAATACTTCAGTCTGTACGTCAGCCAATAGCCAACAAAACCCCCAAGCATGCACCGATGGTTCGAATGGGGCAATTATCGTATGGGAAGATTTTCGCAGCGGGAATAATTGGGATATTTACGCTCAAAAGCTCAATTCTGATGGTGTTGCACAATGGACTGCAAATGGTATTAATATTTGTAGTTCTAATGCGAACCAGACTTCACCGGTAATTTGCTCAGATGGCAACGGAGGAGCATACGTAGCTTGGAAGGATACACGGACTCCTGCTAATGGTACCGATCTCTATGCTCAGCATATTGGTTCGAATGGGTCATTGGGGTATGGTGTATCCGGAGCAGGCATTGCTGTTGCAGCAGATGTTGTTCCTCCTGATAATCTTTCGATCTGTTCAGATGGCAGTGGCAATGCGTTCGTTGCATGGGAAGATAGCCGAAGTTCGATATCTTCAAACAGCCGCCCTGATATATGGATGAATAAACTGACTCCGGGCGGAGCGGCATGGGGTGGCACTTCGGGAGTCTCAATTATTTCACAGAGCTTGCGTCAAACCACTCCAAAACTTGTCGATGATGGCAGCGGCGGATGCTTTCTTGTATGGGTGAACGGAACTCTTCCCGCTTCAATCTGGGGAACACGAATTTCGGGCAACGGGGGATTACTTTGGAATTCACCCGGTATCCAAATCTTTGAAGGTTCTGCAGGGTCATCTGACGCATCGCGTAATCCAAACATTTGTCGTGACGGAAGCCAGCTTTGTGTTTCATGGGAACAACTTAATAGCTTAAGTACGACAAAAGGATGGAATGTGCTTGCCAATCGAATTAATAATGATAGTTCATTTATCTGGGGTGGCAAAACTATCGGATCGGAAATTTCTACAGATTGGGTAGGTGATCAGATCAATTCCGTAGTCTTCCCTGATGATTCCGTAGGAGCAGATAATACGGGCGGCTTACTGGTCGTGTATGAGGATTATTCCGGTTCGCATGATGTCGTTATGACACGTCTTCTTCCCAATGGGAGTGATCTGAAGCCCGCTTACCCGAATCAATTATTCAGTGTGTGCAGTCAGGCGAATGACCAAACTTTTCCGAAAGCAGTAAAGACCGGAACCGGAGAGCTACTGATCGTCTGGAATGATACCCGGTCTAATGTCGGCACTTCGACATACTCTTCAATTTACGCTCAACGATGCGAAGGATCGCCACACCGTTTTCTCGGACCTTCCCCATCGAGTTCTTCATGGGGGCTTGCCGTCAGTAATCGTTCCGGTTCCAATGCCGATGAAGTGGTGCTTGTTCCTCGTACTAACGGCGGTATTGCAGTATGGCGCGATAATCGCAATGGCAATAACGATATTTATGCCCAGCTAATTTTCAAAGACGGCTCTCTGCCGATTGAATTATCAAACTTCTCTGCCACAGCCGAATCGAATGGCAGCGTTCTTTTAAATTGGCAGACTGCAAGCGAGAAAGATAATGCCGGTTTCGAGGTGGAGCGAAGAGTGATTAATGCCCCATATACATCTAATAATTTTGAAGTCGTTGGAAGTTATCTAACGAGCACGTCGCTTCTGGGCGCAGGATTTTCGAGCGCTAATAGAAATTATTCCTTCATTGATCGGCCCGGGAATCCCGGAATCTATGAATATCGTTTGGCTGATTACACTCTTGACGGAGAACGAACAGTTCACGATCCTAAAACGGTGGAAATTCTTTCTGAAGACGGTGGGACTAACAACTGGTCAGTTAGCCCAAATACCCCAAATCCGTTTTCAGAAAGAACTCTCATCGGATTTACATTGGCAGAATCTTCAGAAGTGAGTATTGAGATTAATGATATTTTAGGACGAGTAGTCGCAGAGCCATATCGGAATTTAGAGATGCAGGCAGGTCCACATCAATTAGTACTTACATCTTCCTCGCTCGGTTCAAATATTCAAACAGGGACTTATTACGGTACTATTATAGCACGGAACCCTCAAACTGGCGATATTCTCTGGAAAAGTCAGAACGCAGTAAAAATGAGCTTTATCAAACAGTAACTTTTCTTCTCGGCTCAAGGTTACATTTTAGCAAGAGGTACTGCTTTTCAAATAGAGCAGTGCCACTATGTCGTCTATGAAGTTCGCACATTTTGTCGTATTATTGATTGTTGTTTTTTGTGCAAAAGCACAATGCCAGTGGGTCTCTGACTCGACTGTGAATACTCCCGTATGTACTGCAATAAATTCACAACGAAATCCAAGTGCCTGTTCCGATGGCTCTGATGGAGTCATCATTGTTTGGGAAGATTTCCGAAGTGGCCATGATTGGGATGTCTATGCTCAGAAACTAAATGCCAACGGAATTAAGCAATGGAAAACCGACGGCGTGCTTTTATGCTCTTCTTTGTATGATCAAAATAATCCTATCATTTCTTCGGATGATTCCGGCGGTGCTTATATCGTATGGGAAGATGGACGAAACGCGAATAGTATGGGTA
>PLXB01000071.1 GCA_003151215.1 Ignavibacteriota bacterium | reverse complement strand
TTCGAGGACGAAGCGCTGCTCATAATCAATAAGCCGGCAGGTATGATCGTACATCCGGCACATGGGCACTCGAGTGGTACGCTCGTCAACGCATTGCTTCACCATATCGAAGAGTTTAGCAGCACACATCCAGGCAATGATTCCGAGAGACCGGGTATTGTACACCGGCTGGACAAGGATACATCGGGGCTGATGGTCGTCGCAAAGACGGAAGAAGCGCACCGCAATCTTGCTCGACAATTTTTCAATCACACTGCACATCGCACGTATAATGCGATCGTCTGGGGAAATTGGCGCACCAATGATGGTCTGGGTCAGCAATTTGGCCGGATAGAGACACAAATAGGACGACACCCCAAAGACCGTAAACGATTTACAGCCTTTAGCTCCACTTCCTCGGAAGGAGATGAGCACGCAGTGGCGGGAAAGCTCGCGATCACAGACTATTTCGTGCTTGAAGAATTTCTCGGGTTTTCGTTTGTCGAGCTTCGTTTGCAAACAGGGCGCACTCATCAAATTCGCGTGCACATGCAGCACATTGGTCATCCCGTCTTCGGTGACCCGACCTATTCCGGTCGCGCGTTAAACGTCATGCGACAGGATGTACCGCATTTCAAACAATGGGTTGAAAACCTCCTGAAGGAACTCCCTCGCCAGGCCCTTCATGCCCGCGCCTTGCGATTGCATCACCCAACGACAGGGGAGTTAATGGAATGGTCCGTTCCGCTGCCGGAAGACATGCAAAATGTTTTGCTCACAATGAGCAAGATGACCGTTCAGGTAATGGGGGAAGAATAGTAGTAGTACGTGTGGCGCGGGTTTCAACCCGCAGCGGACTCTTGCTTGTCTTCCCGCAACAGGTGCTCAAAATCAAAGAATGTGTTTTTGGTTCATGAACTGCGCCATTTATCCTTCAAATTAAGCATATTCGATTTTGAGGGCAATTGTAGTGGCGGGGTCTCCCCACCTTTGGGCATTTGGTCGATGGATAGATTTCAGGAGAATTTCACAGGGCGCGGAAACCGCGCCACTACAATCAAACAGAGCAGTTGAATAAAAAGTGCCCGTTATGGCACCATTTATTGAAAATAAAATCTGCAAAATTTGCGGGTTGAAACCCGCGCCACACGTGACGTGCGTATTACTAAACTCTCTCTTCCGAATTCGCTTCGCTAAGACCCCTCACGCTCCGCTCGAAGCTTTCCGATTCGTTCGAGCAACTCTCGTTCTAATCGGACCAGTCGTAATTCGTCGTCGAGTCTTTCAAGCTCCCCCTGCGTAACAGAACCACCAAGTCGCACCTGGCCCAAGGGTGATTCTATTATCTTCAAAAGCGCGGAGGGGGAGGCATCATCGATTTCGCCTAATAGATAGGCCGCCGTTGTACCCAGAGCACATTGGCAAGTCGTATCAGATCGGAAGCTTTAGGCTCTCGCTCGTTTGCCTCATACCCGCCGATAGTAACGCCCGTAAGCGCTACTTTTTTTCCAAGCTCTCTTTGTGACCATCCTCTTGCTTGTCGCAATTCCTGAATTCTCGTCCCTGCCTTTGATATACTCACGTTTACAAATATAAGCAATTTTTCTATCTATTTGCAATGGACACGGATATTATTTGCATATTGCTAAATATTTTAATCCAAACGGGAATTTTTAATGCTGTATGTAAATTTTAATTCGCATATGCGAGTGAATTGAGAACGATAATCATCGAATGTGATTAATAAATTAAGCGCAACGGATGAAGAACACGAACTTGACGAACGCAATCCAGGCTTCCGGCCATAAGCGTAGTTGGATCGTCCAGACACTTGGAATCAGTCGCGCTTCTCTCTATCAATACGAGCAGGGCAGAGAATTCCCGGCTTCGATAGGATTAAAGCTTCAGGATATTCTCGGAGTGCCGATGGTAAAACTGATGTCGCCACACTCTAATATACATCACGTTCGATTGAGTTCGAATCATCACATCGAAAATTAAATCGCAGAATCACGCGGCTTATCAATTGGGTCTTTCGCCAGGGTTTTTGAAAAACAGGTGTCTTTTATTTTTTAATTGAGGATGTTTTTATGAATATTTGGAAAAGAATTTTTTGTGTAAGCTTTGGCTTGCTATTTTTCGTCGTATTTATTACCAGAACCTATGGCCAACGACCAAAAGTCCTCGTTATAGCTACTACTAGCGATCCTTTTAGTGAATATATACAGGATCCTCGGACCAACTTGATGGCTACCGGCCAATTTGATACTGTGGACGTATTTAATATTCCGAACGCTACATCTGATGTATTGCCGACGCTAGCTTATCTACAGGAGTATAATGCGGTTCTATTTTATACGACTGGTGACTTTGCGCCTGTTGGCCTTGGGCCAATATTAGCGCAATATGTTGATGGCGGTGGCGGAGTTGTTCTTGCATGTACTGCGGATTTTATTGGTTTTCAGATCGATGACGCGTTCAATAATTCGACCTATCAAGTTCTTGTCCCTGGCAACGATTTAATAGTGTCTGGGCCAGAAATGACTCTTGGAGCTGTTGCAATGCCCCAACATCCGATCATGCACAATGTCACGACTTTTGATGGGGGGCCAGCAGTTACCATTCGACAGGCACAACGCTCGCGCCCGATGCCTATCTCATTGCATCGTGGAGCGATGGGGCTCCTCTGATTGCAGCTCGAGAGAACGTTGGCCCCAGCCGCGTTCGTCGCGCCGATCTCAATTTTTAC